>JBBRIO010000025.1:0-19397 GCA_038220855.1 Bryobacterales bacterium
GATGTCCTCATGACTCGATTGCTGCTTCTCTTCGCCCCGCTGCTCTTGACGGCCGCCAACTGGCCGCAAGCCGGGGGCCCGAACGGCACCTGGCAGGTAACCGGATCGGAGCCGCCCGTGAAATGGAGCGTGGCGCGGAACGAGAATATTGCGTGGCGGGTTCCGTTGCCCAATGCCGGGCAGAGCGGGATTGCGGTGTGGGGCGACCGGCTGTTTCTGACGACGTTTGCGGCCGGAGAAAAGGGCTTCAGCAGCCGGATTACGGGCATGGCGGTGGATGCCAAAACCGGCAAGACGCTGTGGACTGTGTCGCTCGACGGCGTGGAAAAGAGCCCGATGCTGTATGCCTATAGCGACTCGACGACGCCGACGCCGGTGACGGACGGAGAGCACGTTTGGTTCTTCAACGCGAGCGGGGAGATGGGCTGCTGGGACCTGCAAGGGCGTGAGGTTTGGCGGAGGAAGTTTACGCCGTGGGGCAAGCCGTTTCCGTTCAATAAACAGTTCGAACCCATGATCATCGGGGACTTGATCTATAACGTGGAGCCGGGGGAGAAGCCGGGCTGGAACTATCTGCGGGCGATTGACAAGCGGACCGGGCGCGTCGTTTGGACCAATGAGGACGGGACGACCGCGTACAACACGCCGCGGTGGGGGAAGACGAAGAACGGGACGGTGGCGATTCTGCATGGGCGGGGCGGTTGGCACGATGTGCCGGAAGCGCCTGTTGGGCTCAGCTTGACGGATGCCAAGACCGGGCGGAGCTTGTGGCAGTTTGTGGCCGATGCGGGGACCGAGCAGGCACCGACGTGGCAGGCGCTTTATGTCATGCATTGGGACGCGCAGTTCGCCTACTGGTTTCGGATGAACCCGGAGGAGTCGCATTTGGTGATTGACGCGGGAACGGGGAAGGTGGTGCGGACGCAGTCGCTCGTGAAGGACGTGGACTATCGGCGTTGGAACCGGGAGAAAGGCGCGTATGAGTTGCTCGAAAAGGTGAACCTGCGGGCGACGAAGGACTCGCTGCCGTTGGCCGAAGGGGAGGTGTTGCGGGTGCAGCCGGCTTGGCACGCGAACATCGTGGTGGACGGGTTTCATTACTTCCTCGTGAGCTCGGGGCACCGACGGAATCGGCAGCCGCCGAAGGGTAGGGCGGGGCCGGCCTATTGCGTGGCGCGGGTGAATGTGGCGAGTGGGAAGGTGGAGTATCTGGAGTTGCCGGTGGCGGTGGACGATGCGGGGAAGCGGCTCTATGGCGTGCCGCTGCGGACGGAGACGAAGAACGCGGAGGGGGTGGACGTGGCGACGGAGGATCGGTCACGGATGGACGGATGGGAGACGCCGGCATTTTGGGGGAGCCCGGTGGCGATTAACCATAAGATCTTTTTCACGATTTCGGTGGGGACGACGTATGTGCTGGATGCGCGGGCGAAGGTGCTGGATGAGAAGGCAATTTTGGGCGTGAATGATTTGGGTCCGTTGGGGAAGACTTGGAGCCAGAACTCAGTTTCGTTCGACGGGAAGCGGATTTATCACCGGACGGCGAAGGAGTTGATCTCGATTGGGCAGACGGATGGTATAATTAGGTAGGTTTTCTACCATGGGACTGAACATCAAGAACATCGAGGTTGAGGCGTTGGCGGCCGAGGTCTCTGCGATGACGGGGGAGACGAAGACAGAGGCGATTCGCCAAGCTCTGCTCGACCGCAAGCAGAGTTTGAGTGTGCCGAAGAGACAGCGTATGGATGGGGTTCTGGAGTGGCTGAAGCGCGATGTTTGGCCGAATGTCAAGCCGGAGTTCCGCGGGAAGCCGATGACGAAGGAGGAGATGGATGCTCTCTGGGAGTAGCAGCAGAGGCATCCTTGCGCTAGACACGTCTATCCTCGTCGCGATTCTGACCGAAGAGGACGAATGTGCGGAGTATGTCTCTCTGCTTGACCAAGCTAGGGAGCTTTTGATTGGATCGCCGACGTTGGCGGAGGCGGGAATCGTCTTGCAAAAACGAAGGGGGGACAGGGGCCTAGCGGAACTGCTCCTTCTGCTGGAACGTTGGGAGGTCCGGGTGGTCGACTTTAACCGCATTCACTGCCTCGAGGCGATCGAAGCTTATCGACGCTACGGCAAGGGCCGTCATCCAGCAGGGCTCAACCTGGGCGACTGCAACTCCTACGCCACCGCAAAGGTGGCCGGCGCGAAGCTGCTCTACAAAGGCGATGACTTCGCGCTAACGGACCTTCCTCCGTTGCGGTGATCGTTGCGGTTTGACGCGAGCTCTGCTGGTTGTATACACTTCCGGTGAGTTTTGTATGCGTCTAATTGCGGTCCTCTTCTTCGGTTCCTACGGGCTGGCTTTGGCGCAGAACGATGTCCTGTTCTTCGAGACTAAGATCCGGCCGGTGCTGGCGGCCCAATGCTGGAGCTGCCATTCGACCAAGGCGAAGGTCTCTTTCGCCAGCCTGCAGCTCGATTCGAAGGCCGGGCTGGCCAAGGGTTCCGATGGCGGGGCCGTGATCGTGGCGGGCCAACCGGAGGCGAGCCGATTGCTCCAGGCGCTCCTTTATAAGGGCTCGACAAAGATGCCTCCGACCGGGATGTTGCCGGCAACGGTGATTGAAGACTTTCGCACGTGGATTAGCGCCGGAGCGGTGTGGCCCGAGGAGGCCGCCGCGGCCGTCGCAGCGGGCGGGGCGAAGAAGGCCAATCTGGACCACTGGGCCTGGAAACCGGTGAGTAAACCGGCCGTGCCGGCCGTGAAAGACGGGCAGTGGGCGCGCGACGAGATCGACCGATTTGTGCTGGCGCGCCTGGAGGCGAAAGGCCTGCGGCCGGTAGCGGATGCAACGGCGGAGGGCTGGCTGCGGCGCGTCTCTTTGGACCTGACCGGGTTGCCCCCGACCGTGGCGGAGCAGGACGACTTTTTGCGCGAACGGAGCTATGAGAAGACCGTGGACCGTTTGCTGGCTTCGCCGGGGTTTGGACAGCGCTGGGGACGGCATTGGCTGGACCAGACTTACTATGCAGATAACATCGAGATCGGGAGACGGGTGCCGGCACGGCACGCGTGGCGTTACCGGGATTATGTGATCGATTCGATCAACCGGGATACCCCGTATCCGCGATTCATTCTGGAGCAGTTGGCCGGGGACCAGTTGCCGTGGACGAAACCGGAGGAGCGGCGGAACAATTTAGTGGCGACGGGATTTCTGGCGCTCGGGCCGTGGCCGCTCGTGAACGCGGACAAAGTGCAGTTGCAGATGGACGTCGTCGACCTGCAGGTCGACATGGTGGGCCGGTCGTTTCTGGGGCTGACGATGGGCTGTTCACGCTGTCATGACCATAAGTTCGACCCGATCACGTTGGCGGATTACTACGGCATGGCGGGGATTTTAGCGAGCACCCGGACCCTGACGGGGCGGATGGGGCTGAGCGTGTTCAGCAACGTGAACTCGGTGCTGCTGCCGGAGTTGCCGGAGGAGTTAGCGAAACGGGCCGAGGAGACGCGGGAGTATTGGAGCCGGCTAACCGCGGCGCGGGAGGAGTTGGCCGCGTTGCAAGCGAAGCGGAAGCCGCTCGAAAAAGAGAGCGAGGCGGCCAAGGCGGTGGACAAAGAGGTCGCCAAGGCCAGCCAAGCGGTTAAGCTGCTCGAATATTTGCCGATGGTGCCGCCGACGGCGCATGCGGTGCAGGACGGAGACATGCCGGCGGATTGCCGGGTGAACGTCCGGGGGAACGCGCACCAACTCGGCAAGGAGACGCCGCGGAGCGGGGTGGCGATTGGGGGACTCGAAGGGAAGTTGGACATCGCCGACTTCACGAGCGGCCGGAAGGAGTTGGCGGAGTGGATTGGACGCAAGGAAAATCCGTTGACGGCGCGAGTGATGGTGAACCGGGTTTGGCACCATCTGTTCGGGGCGGGGATTGCGCCGACGATTGACAACTTAGGGACGCGCGGCACGGCACCGAGCCATCCGGAGTTGTTGGACTATCTGGCGACGGAGTTTGTCGACGGGGGTTGGTCGCTGAAGAAGCTGGTCAGGCGCATTGCGCTGAGCCGGGTTTATCAGCTGGGCGGCGAGAGCTTGACGGCGGCGATGGACGTGGACCCGGAGAATCGACTGCTGTGGCGGATGAGCCGGCGGAGATTGGAAGCCGAGACGATTCGGGACGCGATGTTGGTGGTAAGCGGGACGATGCAGACGGGGGCCGGGGGACCGGCGATTCCGTTTGAGGTGCCGGGCAACATGAACCTGGCGGAGCCGCAATTCTTGAATGAAGAGGCGAAGTTGGACCCGGCGACGCGGCTGCGGCGGTCGGTATATCTGCCGGTGCTGCGGAAGAGCCAACTGGTGGAGCTGGACATTTTGAACCTGTTCAACTTTCCGGATGCCAACCAGATCACAGGTCCGCGGCAGGCGACGACGATTCCGACGCAGTCGTTGTATCTGATGAACGCGCCGTTTGTGCAGGAGCAGGCGGCGGCGTTGGCAGAGTCTTTACTGGCGATGAGTACGACGGATGAGGGGCGGATCCGGGCGCTCGCGCGGCGGGTTTACGGACGAGAGATTCGAGCGGGCGAAGGGGAGCGGTGGTTGGCGTTTGTACGGACTTTCAATCCGGCGGAGGCGTGGAAGCGCTTATGCCATGCGCTGTTGATTTCGAACGAGTTTTTGTATCGAGGCTGATGATGAATCGACACTTTCCCATTACGCCGGGATCCCGGCGAGAGTTTTTGCGGCGGGCGGCTTGCGGCTTTGGGTCGGTGGCGCTGGAAGGGTTGCTGGCGGCAGAGAATTTGCACGTGCGGACGCCGCATCACAAGGCGCGAGCCAAGCGGGTGATCTTCCTGTTCATGCAGGGGGGCCCGTCGCAGATCGACCTGTTCGAATACAAGCCGGAGTTGGAGAAACGAAACGGGCAGCCGTTGACGTTCAAGTTGCCGAAGAACTACGAGGCACCGGGGATTCGAGATTCGCGGATCTTTGGCCCGATGGGGAAGTTTGTGCGGCAGGGGCAGAGGGGGATGCTGCTTTCCGAGATGCTGCCGCACATTGGCGGGGTGGTGGATGAACTGTGTTTTCTGCACGGGATGCACGCCGATAGCGAGGCGCATGCCCCGGCGATTCGGCAGTTGCACACGGGGCAAAGCATTCAGGTGCGGCCGTCGATGGGAGCGTGGACGCTGTATGGCCTCGGGACGGAAAACCAGAATTTGCCTGGATTTGTGACGATTTGCCCGGTGCTGAGCGGAGACGGCGGCACGCCGCAACTGTTTGGCAGCGCGTTCCTGCCGGCGATTTATCAAGGCACTCCGATCGGGAAGTCCGGCGACGCGAAGAACGCGCGGATTGATTATCTGCGCGATGCGAGCGTGACGACGGCGGAGCAACGAAAACAGTTGGATTTCCTGGCGGATGTGAACCGGCTGCATATGGAAACCAGCGGCGCGGAGGCGGAGCTCGAAGGCCGGGCGGCGTCGTTTGAACTTGCGTTCCGCATGCAGATGGAGGCACCGAAGGTGTTGGACCTTTCGACCGAGTCGGCGGCGACGCTGGCGCTGTACGGGATTGGGGACAAGGAGACGGACGATTTTGGACGGCAGTGTTTGATGGCCCGGCGCATGGCCGAGGCCGGGGTGCGATTCGTGCAGGCGAGCGATGGCGGCTGGGACCACCACGGGAAGTTGCGGCAGAGTTTGCCGGTGCGGTGCAAGGCGGTAGACAAGCCGATTGCGGGGCTGATTACGGATCTGAAACAACGGGGTTTGCTGGAGGATACGCTGGTTTTATGGGGCGGCGAGTTTGGCCGAACCCCCTTTGATCAGGACTTGTCGCAGGGCAAAGCGCCGCTGTCGGAGCGAGGGCGGGAGCACAACCCGCGCGGCT
Organism: Bryobacterales bacterium; assembly: GCA_038220855.1. Taxonomy (GTDB): domain Bacteria; phylum Acidobacteriota; class Terriglobia; order Bryobacterales; family Bryobacteraceae. The sequence continues at coordinate 5,884 of JBBRIO010000025.1, forward strand.
TCACGATGTTTATGGCGGGAGGCGGCGTGAAGCCTGGAATCTCGCATGGCGAGACGGACGAGTTCGGTTGGGAAGCGGTGCAGGGCAAGGTACACATCAACGATTTACACGCGACGATGCTTCATCTATTGGGGATAGACCATGAGCGCCTGACGTATCGCTATACGGGCCGGGACTTCCGGCTGACGGATGTGGCAGGGCGCGTGGTGCGGGAGATTTTGGCGTGAAGACTGCGAAAGCGCCCCTGCGCGACGATGCGGCGAAGCGAAAGATTTATGCGGCGGTGCTGCAGCGGATTTTGAAAGGCGAGCTGAAGCCAGGAGTTCGGCTGGTAGAGAGCCAACTCGCCGAGCAGTACGCGGTGAGCCGGACGATCATCCGGGAGGTTCTGTTTACGCTCCTCCGAGACAACCTGGTCGAGCGGAATCACAACCGGGGGACGCAGGTGGTTTCGTTCACGCCGGACTGCGTGGAGGATCTGTACGAAATCCGTAAGAGCCTGGAATTGCTCGCGTTGCGGACGGCGATTAACGTGATGCCGCTGGAGCCCTTGTTTGCCTTTGAGCAGCAGTTTCGCGAGCTGGAGAGTGAGCCGGTGCAGGTGGCGGCTCCGCAGCATGTGGAGATTGACTTAGCGTTTCACGCCTTTGTTTTTGAGCATTGCCGGAACAAGCGGTTGGTGGCGTACCTGGAAAATGTTTCGCAGTTGATTCACTCCTTGCGTTTGCTGGGCTACGAACTGGAGGACGTGGTGCGCGAAACAGGGGCGCAGCATTTGGCCTTGGTGCAAGCGTTTATCCGGCGGGACTTACCGGCGGCGGAACGGCTATTGGGCGAGCACATCGACTGGAGCAAGCGGAACGCGCTTCGGATGCTGATCCTGCGGCGGGATGGCGGCAACCGGCGAGGGATTGCGCTGGTGCCCTAAGTGGCAGCAGCGCGAAGGGCGGCCCAGCGGGTTCGGAAGCGATCGAGCGTCTTTTTGTGGCCGGGATTCGCGACCAGGTTCTGACGTTCTTCGGGGTCGGCCTTGAGGTCGAACAGTTGCTCGTAGACGGGCTTTTGGGTCGTGTATCGGATGTACTTCCACTGCGAAGTGCGGACGGCCTCGCTGGGGGGAATCGGGAGGCGAGGGGGGTCGGGGGTATAGCTGTGTTCGTAAAAGAATTCGCCGCGCCAGGCGACTTTGGGATTGGCAATGATGGGGGCGAGGTTGCGGCCTTGCATCCGGGCAGTGGGCGGCAAACCGGCGATTTGGAGCAGGGTGGGGGCAATGTCGATGTTGAGAGTGATCTGCTCGCGGCTACTGCCACGCTGGCTGGTGGGCAGGCGGGGGTCGCGGATGATGAGGGGGACGCGGATGGACTCTTCGTAAGGGATCCACTTACCCCAGAGGCCGTGGGCGCCGCGCAGGGAGCCGTTGTCGGAGGTGAAGATGACGACCGTGTTTTGATCCCGGCCGGATTGGCGAAGGGCTTCCATGATGCGGCCGACGGCGGCGTCGACGCCGGTGACGAGGTGGTAGCAGGTGCGGACGTCGTCGAGAAACTTCTTTTCGGGGTTGCCGGGCCACTGGCCATTTTCGGTGCCGTTGAGCGACTTGCGGAGAAAGGCGGGAAGCTCTTCGAAGGCCTGACGGGTATAGGTATTCGGGGGCTTGACGGCGGCGTCTTCGTAGCGGTTGGGCCGGTCCGGATCCATGTAGTTCCAAGGTCCGTGGGGTTCTTTGAAATTGAGAGAGATGCAGAACGGTTTGGAGGCCGGGGTGGCGGCGAGGAACTCGATGGTTTTGTCGGCGATCAGCGGGGTGAGGTGGCGGACGGTGCCATCGACGGTTTGTTTGAAATTGATCGATTGCGGGAAGCCAAGCCAGTAGTCGAACTCGGTTTCGGGCAGGGCGAGGGCTTTGCGCTCCCCGGTGGGATTGCCAATGGCGTACTTGCCGAGGAAGGCGGTGCGGTAGCCTTCGCGGCGGAGGATGGCGGGGTAAGTTTCGGCGAACTGCGCGGCAGTGAGCGGGGTCAAGAAATCGGTGACCCCGTGGCGGCGCATGTATTGGCCGGTGAGGATGGAGGCGCGACTGCAGCAGCAGATCGACGTGGTGACGAAGTGGTTCCGGAACAGAATGCCGTCTTTGGCGAGTTGATCGATGTGGGGCGTTTTGATGACGGTGTTGCCGTAACAGCCGAGGTCGTCGAACCGCTGGTCGTCGGTTTGGATGAAGAGGATGTTGGGACGGTTGGGTTGGGCGGACAGGAGGGAGGTGCCGGCGGCGACCGCTTTGAGGAAGCTGCGCCGGGAAGTGGGAAGGGCGACCATATGGGTAGACGTTATCATGGGATGAGGTTACGTTTGACATTGAGGCGCGGCTTCCATAACGTGTAGGAAGCTATGCCGTCTTTTGTTACTCGCCGTTCCTTGTCTCGCCGCAGCGTTTTGCGCGGCGGGGGCGTTGCGCTTGCGTTGCCGTTTCTCGATTCGATGACGCCGGCATTCGCGCAGAAGCGGGTAACGCCGCGGCGGATGATCGGCATTTGCAACAACCTTGGCTTGCTCGCCGATCACTTTTTCCCACAGGCGCCAGGCCGGGATTACGCGCTGTCGCCGTCGCTGCAACCCCTGCAAACCCATCGCAACGATTTCACCGTTTTTTCCGGCGTGTCGCACCCGAACGTTGACGGCGGCCATCCGGCGGACGTCTGCTTTTTGACCGCGGCGGCGCATCCAGGCAGCGGCTCTTTTCGGAACACGATTTCGCTGGATCAGCATATCGCCGAACAGATCGGCACGTTGACGCGGTTCCCGTCGTTGACGCTGGCCGTGAATACGCGGGTGCGCAGCCTGTCGTGGACAGGCACGGGCGTGGCGATTCCTCCGGAAGACAAGGCCGCCGCGGTGTTTCAAGAGTTGTTCTTCCAAGGCAGCCCCGAGCAGGTGGAAGCGCAGATTCGCAAGCTCGATACGGGGCGGAGCATTCTCGATACCATCGCGGGGCAGTCGAAGGATTTGGAAAGGGGACTGGGGGCGCGAGATAAGGATCGGCTGGACCAGTACTACACGAGCGTTCGCGATCTGGAGAACCGCTTGCAGGCGTCGCGCGGCTGGGAGCGGAAGCCGAAGCCGGTGGTGAAGAGCGCCCCTCCGGTGGACTTGGCGAACCCGGCGGCTTACATGGAAAAAGTGGGCGTGATGTACGACCTGGCCCGGCTCGCCATTGAGACGGATTCGACGCGGTCGATCACTCTGATGCTCGAAGGGGTGAGCACTCCGGTGATGGACATCGCCGGCGCGAAGATTACCGACGGCTATCACAACCTTTCGCACCACGGAAAATCGGAAGAGAAGCGGGGGCAGTTGAAGGTGATCGATGAGTGGCAAATGAAGATGCTGGGGCATCTGCTGACGAGTTTGAAGGGGGTGCGGGAAGGGGAGGACTCGTTGCTGGACCGGACGATGGTTCTTTACGGATCCAACTTCGGAGACGCTAACGCGCATACCTGTTTCAACATGCCGATGATCCTGGCCGGCGGCGGCTTCCGCCATGGGCAGCACCTGGCGTTTGATCGGAAGAACAACTACCCACTGCCGAATCTGTATGTTTCGATGCTGCAACGGATGGGGATTGAGACCGATCGTTTTGCTTCTTCCACCGGCACGATGCGGGGCTTGGAGCTGGCGTAGATGAAGGTGCGTCTGGCCGCTTTGTGGGGTGCCGCGGCGCTCGCCTGGGGGTCTCCGCCGGACCAAGGGTTCCTCAAGCAGAACTGCGCGATGTGCCACAACAGCGCGGGGAAGCAGGGTGGGTTGGATTTGACGCAGCCGGTTAGCTTTGCGCAGTGGGTGGGTGTTTATGATCGGCTGAAGGCCGGGGAGATGCCGCCGAAGCAGATCTCGAAGCGGCCGGACGCGGCGGCGACGAAATCGTTCCTGGACGGGCTGGCGGCGGAGTTGCAGACGCAAGAAGGAAAAGATGGCCGGGCGCTCGATCGGCGATTGAACCGGATGGAGTACGAGAACGCGCTGCGCGATTTACTGCAGGCTCCTTGGCTGCAGATTAAGGGCCAGTTCCCGGAAGATGGCGAGGCGTTCCGGTTCAATAAAAGCGGCGAAGCGCTCGACATCTCGCACGTTCATCTGGCGCGGTATCTGTCGGCGGCAGACTACGCGCTGCGCCAAGTAATGAGCGTGCAGAAGGCGCAACCGCCGACCACTACGACTCGTTACTACGCTCGCGATCAGAAGGACCTGACGAACAAGATCAACCACTCGAATCAGCGGGGCGACCGGCAGGCTTATCCGATTGTGGGCTGGAAGGGTCAGCCAGAGATCTACAACAAGACCGCACCATTTTCGGATCCGAAAACGCGCGAACAGGAGGCGATGGCGTGGGTTTCGAGCAACTACGTGACCGGCTTCCGCTATCACTGGGACGGCTTTAAGGCGCCCGTGGCTGGCCGTTACCGGGTGCGCTTCAGCGGCTATTCCATCTGGGTTGCGCCGCTCGAAGGGGACCGGAGGCATCTGCCCGATTTTGAAAAAGTAACGACGGGGCGGCGTTATGAGCCGGTGACGGTTTATACGCGGAACGGGGTGATGAATCGGCGGGTGGGCGAGTTTGATTTGACCCCGGAGCCGCGGGTTCACGAGGTGGGCTAGGTGTGGCTCCTCGGCGGCGAAACGCTGGTGCCCGACGCTTCGCGGCTGTATCGATCGCGCCCCAATAACTTTCGCAATCCGCTGATGCAGGCCGATGGCGCGCCGGGCGTAGCTTTTCGCTGGATGGAAGTGGAAGGACCAATCTACGACGAGACGACGACGGCTGGTTACCGATTGCTCTTTGGCGACGCGAGTGCGAAGCCGGACGCTGAGCGACTGCTGCGGAACTTTCTAGGGCGGGCATATCGCGGGCCGGTGGCCGAGGCAGACGCGAAACGATTTCTGGCATTGATTGAAGGGCAACTGGCGAAGGGAGTGTCCTTTACGGAGGCGATGATCACCGGCTATACCGCGGTGCTGGCTTCGCCCGGATTCGTATTCCTGAATGCGCCAGCGGGTCGGCTGGACGACTATCGACTGGCGACGCGGCTGGCGCTGTTCCTATCGAACTCACTGCCGGACGAGACGCTACGCGCTCGGGCGGCGCGGGGAGAACTGAGCCGGCCCGAGGTGCTGCGGACGGAGACCGAGCGGTTGCTGAGTCAGAATAGCTCGCGCCGGTTCGTCGACGCGTTTCTGGACTACTGGATTGATCTGCGCAAGATTGAAGACTCGACCCCATCGGCCAGCTTGTACAACGACTACTATTTGGATGATGCCCTGGGCGAGGCCGCGGTGGCCGAGAGCCAGCTTTTCTTCGCGGAGATGATACGTGGTGATCTGCCCTCCCGCCATGTGGTGAACTCGGATTTCACTTTCTTGAACGACCGGCTGGCGGTTCACTACGGCATCCCCGGGGTGACCGGAATTGCGATGCGCCGGGTGCCGGTGCCGGCGGATAGCCCGCGCGGCGGATTCATGACCCACGCCAGCGTGTTGAAGCTGACCGCCAACGGGACGACGACTTCGCCCGTACTGCGCGGCAAGTGGATTATGGAACGGATTCTGGGCTACGAGATTCCGCCCCCGCCACCGGTCGCCGCCGTGGAGCCGGACATTCGCGGAGCCGTGACGATTCGGCAACAGCTCGATAAGCATCGCGCCGACCAGAGTTGCGCGGGGTGCCACAACAAGATCGACCCCGCGGGCTTTGCGCTCGAAAGCTTCGACATCATGGGCGGTTGGCGAGATCGCTATCGGGCCGTCGATGAGAAGGTGGCGGCGGAGAAAGGCCGCGGCAAGAACGGCCAACCGTTTGAGTATCATTACGCCCTGCCGGTGGATTCAAGCGGCACGCTGCCGGATGGCCGATCGTTTGCGAACATCCATGATTTCAAGCGGTTGTTGCGGGGCGAGGACGAAACGATTGCGCGGAACCTGGCGCGGCAACTGGTGGTGTTCTCGACGGGCGCACCCGTACGGTTCTCCGACCGGCCGCAGATTGAGCAGATGCTGAGCCGCACCAAAGCGCAAGGATACGGGCTGCGCAGCCTGATCCATGAGGTCGTACAAAGCGAGCTGTTTCGGAGTAAGTGAGGCTTAGCCGTCCAGGCCGATCATGCGGCCGTCGGGGCCGATATCGAGCGTGAGCGCGGCTGGATTTTTCCCCAAACCGGGCATGAGGGACATGCTGCCGGCAACGGCCGTGACGAAGCCTGCACCGCCACGCAGGTAGGCATCGCTGACGGTGAACGTAAAGCCCTCCGGTGCGCCCACGAGCTTGGGATTATCGGAGAACGAGTATTGCGTTTTCGCCATGCAGACAGGCAAATGGCCGAACCCGGCGGCCTGCAGTTTAGCCAGTTTCTTAGCGGCACCCGAGTCGATGGCAACCTTTCCCGCGCGGTAGATCCGCGTGGCGACGGTGCGAATCTTTTCGGTCAACTCCATCTCCGGCGGGTACAGCGAAACGGCGGCACCACCGGTGCTCGCGGCCACCTTCTCGGCCAGTTCCACCCCGCCGGCTCCGCCTTGGCCATACAGGTCACTCACCGCGCAGGCCACGCCGAGAGTGTCGGTGCAGTAGCCGCGCAAACGGTCCAGTTCCGCGTCGGTATCGGCCGGGAAGCGATTGATGGTAACGACGACGGGAACCCCGAATTGGCGGACATTTTCGACGTGACGAGCTAAGTTCTCCACGCCGTTTGCAGCCACGGCGCGCACGCTGGCTACCATCACGGCGACGTCCGGCCTGAGCCCGGAGGCGGGCATAACGATATCGAAGAACTTCTCGGCACCGAGGTCGGCCGCAAAGCCAGTCTCGTTGATCACATAGTCCGCCAGGCCGAGGGCCATACGGATCGAGGAGACGCTCGCCGTGCCATGCGCGATGTTGGCAAAAGGGCCGGCGTGGACGAACGCCGGGGTGCCGTCCGAGGTCTGTGCCAGGTTCGGCTGCAGCGCGTCGGCCAGCAGCATGACGAGGGAACCGGTGACTCCCATCTCGCTCACGCGCATCAAGCGGCCAGTGCCTCGCTCGGTGCCGATCACGATGTTTCCGATGCGCTTGCGCAGGTCGTCGAGCGAATCCGCCAACGCCAAAATCGCCATCATTTCGCAAGCGGCGGTAATGACGAATCCGGTTTCGCGCGGGCGGCCATTCAGGCGGCCGCCGAGGCCCGTGATGACCGAACGCAGCGAGCGGTCGTTGACATCGACGGCACGCGGCCAGTCGTTCGAGAACGGTTCAATGTCGAGGCTGCCGTTGTGCTCGAAGGAGTCGATCAACGCCGCCAGGGTATTCTGCGCCGCCGCGACCGCATGAAAGTCCCCCGTGAAATGGACGTTGATCCGGTCGTGCGGCAACACCTGCGACAGGCCGCCCCCGGTGGCTCCGCCCTTCTGGCCGAACACGGGGCCGAGCGAAGGTTGCCGCAAGGTGGCGACGGCCTTCTTGCCAATGTGGGCCAGCGCTTGGGTAAGGCCAATGGTGGTAACGGTCTTCCCTTCCCCGTGGACGGTCGGGGTGATGCCGGTGACGAGGACCAGTTTCCCGCGGCGCGGCGGCAGTTGATCGAGCAGCCCCATCTGCACCTTCGCCATGTGCGGCCCATAGGAATGGAGGAATTCGGCTGGAATCCCCAGCGAGTCGGCAACGGCGGTGATTGGCTTCATCTCTTCCTAGTTTACGAACTCTATGGTGATGATCCACTCCCATTCCTTGCCGGGCTCCAGCCGGACCAGGCCTTGCTGCAGGCGGTGGCCATCCTGGAGCCCGACGATCGGCTCCGGGCAGAAATAGCCCTTGGCCGGATCGCCCCAGAGGTTGAAGCGGACCACAGGCTCGGAAGGAATGCTGGTGGCCGTATGCGAGAGCCGTACCGCGATGCCGCCCGGGTCTCGCAACTCCAGCCACGGGTCACCGCTGTAGCCGCCGAGCGAGACGGCTGTCCGGGCGTCGAAGTCCTTTAGCTCGACGGCCTTGGCGAGTGAGCGAGGAACTCTCTCGCCTGTGGGCGAGCCGTCCAACTTCTTGAGCTCGATCGTGGAAGGGGTCAGCAGCGTCAAGGCATCGGGCGCGCCGCCGCGAACCATTGGCGTGCGGAAGGAGATGTGGTTCCCAGCCGCGAACGGCATGGTGGCCGTGTTGGTGGACGCGGCGGTCGCCTGGAACCGGATGATGAGTTTCTTTCCCACGGCGCGGTAGTTTGCTCGGAGAGCGAAGCCGTAGGGGTAGGTCTCGCGCGTCGCCGCCGTGTCAGCGACGCCTACGGTGACGGCGTCCTTCGATTGCTGGGTCGTTTGCCATGGCATGTCCCGCACAAACCCGTGGAAGGGCACCGGTGCCCCTTTCCCGACCGCCGGCCAAAGCCAGTGGGCCCGCCCCTGCCAGCCGGTGTCGGACGAATAGAGCGTCTCCACCCACTGGCCTTTATGCTGGACCTTCAAGCTGCAAAGCTCGCCGCCTCGCTCGGGGCAAACAGCACCCTGCAAGAACGGCGAGCTAAATACGATCTGGGCGAGGAAGAGAAACGAAGTCATACCCGCAAATCAAACCACATTTGCGGGCGGCGAGCTAGTTCCACCGGGCAACGAACCAGGCGCCACACCGACGGCAGGCGGGTGAACACGACCGGATCAATTGATCTTGGGCTCAGCGCAACTCTGAGGAGCATTGGATCACGGACCTCATTCGGCCCGTTGTTTTTTCGGCAGCTTCGGAAGCAGCGCCGTCAGCAGGCCGATGGCCGGCAGGTAGGCGCAGATCTGGTAGACGAACTCGATGGAGGTAGCGTCGGCAAGGCGGCCGAGGACTGCCGCGCCGATCCCGCCCATGCCGAAAGCGAAGCCGAAGAACAGTCCGGAAATCATGCCGACGCGGCCGGGAACCAGTTCCTGGGCATAGACCAGAATGGCCGAGAAGGCGGAGGCGATGGTGAAGCCGATGATGACGCTGAGGACGCCGGTCCAAAAGAGGTTCGCGTAGGGGAGGGCGAGCGTGAAGGGCAGAACGCCGAGAATGGAATACCAGATGACGGCTTTGCGGCCGATCCGATCGCCGATGGGTCCGCCGATGAGGGTGCCCGCCGCGGCCGCGGCCAGGAACGCAAACAGGTAGAGTTGCGAGGTCTGGACGGAAACATGGAAGTGGCTGATGAGGTAGAAAGTGAAGTAGTTGGTGAGGCTGGCTGTATAAAAAAACTTCGAGAAGATCAGGGCGAGCAGGACGGCGACGGCTCGGATCACCGTGGCTTTCGGAAGGGGGAGAGTCGTGGCCTGTGCTGCGCGGCGGTGGGCGTGGAGTTGTTCGATCTGCGCTTTGTACCAGCCGCCGACCCACGTCAAAATCACCATGCCGAGCAGCGCAGCGATGGAGAACCATGCGGCTCCGGCTTGGCCGATGGGCAGGACGACCAGCGCGACGAGAAGCGGGCCGATGGCTGAGCCAGCGTTGCCGCCGACTTGGAAAAGCGATTGCGCCAGACCGTGTTGACCGCCGGAAGCAAGGCGGGCGACGCGGGAGGCTTCGGGATGAAAGATGGCGGAGCCGACACCGATCAGCGAGGAGGCCACGAGGAGAAGGGCGAAGGTGGGGGCGACGGCGAGCAGCAAGAGACCGGCGAGGGTGAAGACCATGCCGACTGCGAGCGAGAACGGCATGGGCCGACGGTCGGTATAGTTGCCGATGAAGGGCTGGAGGAGCGAGGCGAGCACCTGATAGGTCATCGTGATGAGGCCGATTTGGCCGAAATTCAGGCCGAAGGAACTCTTCAGAATTGGGTACATGGACGGAAGCAGCGACTGCACCATGTCATTGAGCATGTGGCAGACGCTGACGGCGGTGAGCACCCGAAACAGGGTTTTTTCTTGTTGATCGGCCATCTATCCTTCCAGGATAGCGGGCGGGGGCTGGTCCGCTGGGGCTGGGCAGGCCTCGGCTACTAGGGCGACTTTCGGGTTAGTCAGGAAGTCGGTTCGGGGACTCTGGAATAGCTGACGTGCAACCGGTGCCACGTTTGGTTTCCGCTAGTACAGACGGTGTTCAGGCTGCAATTCGCAAAGGGTAGTTCGGCAGAAGTCGACTCGTCTTGCTTACTGGAGCACTTCTTCGAGGGAGAGAGCCTTGTTGCAGGTGTGCAGCCAGCGATCTCTGGCGTCTGGCGTCGCGCCAGCGATTTTTGAGACGGCCCACCCGGGGAGAGGGCCGAAGCGGCTTTCGAGGATCGTTTGGAGCGCGTAGGCGATGCCTTCGCGAAGTCCTTCCTGTAGACCGGATTGCCGTCCTTGTTCGAGGCCTTGGCGAATGGCGGGGCCGGGAACCTGATTGTCCATGATGTCGGTCATTTCTTCGCGAAACCTCCGTTCGATTTCCTTCTCTATTCCTAGTATGCCTCCGATGATGACGAAGGAGTTGGCCGCTTCCTGCCGCTCGGCGCCGCTCAGTGAACGGAGCTTATCGAATACTACGCGAATCACCTCCTCGGGGTTACTGCGGGTGAGGAGGGCCCACTCGTTGCCGATCCAGTCTTCGCTTTCGAGAAGTGGGGTGCCGTCCATTTCTCGAAGATTGAGGATAGAGAACTCGTGTTGGGTTTGTGGTGTGCGGTAGCAGGAGGGCATGGTGAGCGGGTTCCGGCCGGCGTAAAGGACGGTTTGTACGACGGGTTCGCGGAGGGTCCGTTGGATGGCGACGGCGTATTCGAGCATGCGGAACGGCATTTTGGGGTCGTTGTTCACCTGTAACTCCAGTTGGCGAAGCTCGCCGTTGGCGCAGCGGGCGAGCAGATCGACGCGGAGATTGCGAACCTCCGGGAGTTCGATGTTAGGCCAGTCGACGACTTCGCCGAAGAGGAGGCGCGTGAGGACGCCGTTCGAGCTCCGGAAGAGGGATTTGAAGGTGGTGTCGTATTGCTGGGCCATCAGGCGTCTGGGGGGAGTGGCTGGGCGGGGGATGTTTCTCTAGATTTTCGCCCGGCTCGAGGCCCCCCGCCTCCGCGCCGCTCGTCCTCACCGCGGGAGTTCTCCTCCTCCTCGCTGTCTCCCAATCCACGCCCTACAGCCATGTCTTCGGTTTCGGCACCTACAACACCAGCTCCGTGATCTCCGATGGCCAAACCCGGCGCGAGTTTAAGGTCCGCGGCGAGATCGACTTCTCGGACGACGATCAGGACGTCACCGCCATGTCCCCCGGTGCCAAACTCGTCGTCGCCGTCGGCGACCGCTGGGCTCCCCGCCAGGTCGAACTCGAAGCCAACGCCCAACGCGACTTTACCCGGCTCTACTTCTTAAGCGGCGTCCGCCGAAGCCCAGCGCCTCCTAGCCCGCGAACTTTCCGCGTGGCTCCGCGAACGCGAAACCAATCTCCCCACCCGCCTCCGTCGGTGGATCAAAGCCGGCGGAGTCGATGGAGCCCTCCGCGAAATCCGCTCGGTCGGAACTCCTTACCGTTTCGACCCTCTCGGACCATCAGCTCCGCCGCGTTCTCAAAGTCTCGGCCGAACTCAATTCCGATTCAGCCAAGCCCCACTTTTTCGACAACACCGCCCGCCACTTCCGCGCCCCCGCCCTCGAAGCCCCCCTGCTGGCCTTCGTCGACTCTCCCCACTCCGACGGCGATCGCCGCCCCATCCTCTCGCAGCTCGCCTCTTACCTGCCCTCCTCCGCTCCGTCTCTCGGCTCTCGTCCGACGACGACAAAACCAAGCCGCTCCTCGAAATCCTCGTCACCCATCCTCCCAACCCGGATCTATTCCAAACCGCCAACACGATCCACTCCGATGGAGATCGCCGTCGCCTCCTCTCCACCGTCCTTAGCCAGCCGGGCGTCGATCCTTCTAGCGTCGCGCTGGCCCTCGATTCAGCCGCCCTTCTGCCCTCCGAGGGTGACAAAGCCGCCCTGCTCCTCATCGCCACCCCCAACCTAAAAAGCTACGAAGCTCCGGTGAGAGTCCTCGCCACGATGCATTCCGACGGCGACCGTTCCCGCGCCATCTAGGAGCTCCTCGGTCTCTCCGCCGCCTCCCAAGCGGCCCTACTCCCCCAACTGGCCCGCGTTAATAGCGACGGCGACAAAGCTCGGGTCCTCACCCGCGCCGCCGAACTCTTCCTCGACGAAGCCGCCGTCCGAGAACCCTACTTCATAACCCTCAACACCATCCACTCCTCCGGGGATCGGCAGGGAGTCCTTCTCGCGCTCCTCGCCCGCCCCGTTCTCACCCCGGAAACCGTCGAAGCCATCAGTCGGTCCGCCGCCCAAATCCTCGATGACGGAGACCGCCGGCCCGTTCGCGACGCCATCGCCGGCCGCCCCTAAAGCGCAGTGACCGCCGCCCGTCGCTTGACCGCTGACGGTCATCTCGCTGTACTCGGCTCGTTCTTCACTTGATCAAAGTAACAACTTTTAACCAAAACCTCTTTTGGCCAGTAACGTGCTCCTAGTGAAATAGGGATCCACCCGGCGGGATGTAATCGAATATCTTTAGAATCGAGAAACAGACTGCGGAGGACTCAGCATTCAGCGAAGATGCTGTGTGCCGGGAGGAGGACGGCGAGGTTCTCGTTATCAATGAAGCCTCACCTAGCCTCCTTCCTGTAATCATCCGACCCCGTGGAGAACTCAAATGAGAACATTCCCTTTCAGTGCAGTTGCGATTCTGCTTCTGCCTCTACAAATCCAAGCCGCAGCAATAGTCGTCGATCTCGGCACGGCGAGTCTCTTCGCCGTAATCGCGGGATCGACCGTGACGAACACCGGCAGCTCGGTCGTAACCGGAAACCTCGGAGTCTCGCCGGGCACGGCCATCACCGGCTTTCCTCCGGGCAGCGTATCCGGTGGATCTATTCACAGCGCTGACGCTGTCGCCCTTCAGGCGCAAAACGACCTCACTACGGCCTTCCTGTTCGCCATGAATCAACCCTGTGGAAGCTCCCTCACCGGTCAGGACCTTGGGGGACTCACCCTCACTCCAGGGGTCTATTGCTTTACCACTTCCGCTCAATTGACCGGCGCACTCACCCTTAATTCCCTCGCGGATCCCTCCTCAGTCTTCGTATTCCAGATCGGAAGCACATTAACTACCGCGAGCAACTCATCCGTTTTGTTTACGAACGGTGGGAAAGGAGCGAGGGTCTTCTGGCAAGTAGGCAGTTCAGCCACCTTGGGAACCACCACCGACTTCGCCGGCAATATCCTTGCCCTCTCGAGCATCACCCTCAACACGGGAACCACGATCAATTGCGGCCGAGCCCTCGCCCGCAATGGTGCCGTAACCTTGGATACGAACATCGTTTCGATCGGCGCAAATGGCTGCGAATTCTCCCCGGCCGGAACGGGGACAGGAACAGGAACCGGAACGGGGACAGGAACAGGAACCGGAACGGGGACAGGAACAGGAACCGGAACGGGGACAGGAACAGGAACCGGAACGGGGACAGGAACAGGAACCGGAACGGGGACAGGAACAGGGACGGGGACAGGAA
>JBBRIO010000026.1:0-19323 GCA_038220855.1 Bryobacterales bacterium
GGCCGAAGTAGCCTCACCGGAAAAAGCGGCCGCGGCCACCTCTCCCATTCAGTATCCGTTCGATCAGCCCGTCGCCATTGGCTTCGAATCGCAAAACCAGGCATCGTCGTTCGTCCCGCGCTGCTGACCTTGGCTTCGAACCGCAAAACACCGCTGCCTGCGAACCGTATTTCGATCTTTGACTCTCGCGCCGCACAACCGGTGCGTCCGGAGTCCATTAACTCTTGCCCTTAACTGATCCTGGATTGAAATGAAGACTCCTGAACTCCTCGATAGAATTGCCGCGTCCACCGGCTGTCCGCCCGCGGTGGCCGCCGACCAACTCGATCAATTGGTCACCTCCTTCATCGCCAAACTGCGGCGCGGAAAACGGATCAAAATACCCGGTCTGGGCACCATTAGGCCCATCAAGGAGGATGCAAAATGAACGAGACCCCCGAGACCACTGGTACTAACACCGGGGCTGACGACGTCGTCGAAGTGCTCCGGCAGTGCCTCGCCGAAGGCCTCAGTATCGATATCGAATCCGTCGGCACCTTCCGAACCGATGCCCAGGGTCACATTCGCTTCGTGGCCGCCCGCGGCAAAAGGGTCTTTCTCGCCTATGCCATCGAAGACGTAGCCCAAGTGGAAGCACTCTACGAACTCCTTGAGAAAGCGGGGTTCCACCCCTGGATGGATCGCAAAAAGCTCCTCCCCGGCCAAAACTGGCCCCGGGCCATCGACCGCGCCATCAGCGTCACCGACTACTTTGTACCCTGCTTCTCCCGCCGGGCTCTCGAACGGGCCGGCCGGTTTCACGCCGAACTGCGCTATGCGCTCGAACGGGCCCAGGAATGGCCCCTCGAAAAGACGTTTGTCGTCCCCCTCCGACTCGATGATTGCCGTCTGCCCCGTCAAATCACGACGCAATTGCAGTACATCGATCTGTTCCCCAACCCAGCGGCTGGCATCGAGCGGCTCATCGCCGCGTTGGGAGCTACGAACCCAACTTCTTCTTGATCTCGGCGGCGTTCTTCGCTTCGGGCTCCAGCTCCAAATACTTGGCGAAAGCCTCGCGCGCGCCCTTTTTGTCCTTGCCGCGCTCAAGGCACTCGCCCAAGCGAAGCCAAGCCTCCGGCAGCCCCGGGTTCCACCGCGTCGCCTCGCGAAAACGCATCGTCGCAGCCTTCCAACTGCTCTTCTTGGCATAGAACAGCCCAATCTTCAGCTCTTTCTCCGCCTGAATGGGGTTGAAAGCGTACTCCCGGTTCGGCGACAAACTGACGTCCTCTTCGGGCGGCTCCGGCTGCTGCTGTGCTGGCGGAACCTGCGCCCCCAAAATCGCCGACAAAATAAAGGTCACCCAAAGTAGCCGTGCCACAATCACAGTATAGCGCCCGGTACCCTATGAATCTCCGCGAGAAAGTCTCCCAGCTCCCCCTTCTCCCGGGCGTCTATCTCTACAAGAACGCCTTCGGCGAGATAATTTACGTCGGCAAAGCCAAAAACCTCCGCGCTCGCGTCCGTAACTACTTCTCCGACGACCGCCTAAGCGAAGCCAAAACCGGAACCCTCATCTCCGAGGCCGCCGATCTCGACTACATCGTCGTCGAAAACGAAAAAGAAGCCCTCGCCCTCGAAAACAACTTCATCAAGCAGCACCAACCCCGCTTCAACGTCCTCCTCAAAGACGACAAAACCTACCCCTACATCAAGCTAACCAACGAACGCGTCCCCCGCGTCTTCGTTACCCGCCGCCTCCGCAAAGACGGCGCCTCCTACTTCGGACCCTACTTCCCCGGCAACCTCGCCTACCGCCTCACCGACTTCATCCACCGTCAGTTCAAAATCCCCTCCTGCAAAATCGACTTCAACCGCAAGCACACCCACCCCTGCCTCCAGTTCCACATCCGCCGCTGCCTCGGCCCCTGCGTCGAAGGCCTCGTCTCTGCCCCCGAATACGCCGAAGCCGTCCGCCAAACCCGCCTCTTCCTCGAAGGCCGCCTCAAAGACCTCGAATCCCACATCCGCGAACAGATCGCCGAAGCCGCCGCCGAACTCAACTTCGAACGCGCCGCCCGCCTCCGCGACACCCTCATCACCATCGACGAAATGTCCCATACCCAGAAGATGGCCACCGCCTCCGGCGACGACATCGACATCTTCGCCTACTACGCCGAGCCCCCCCTCATCGCCGTCAACCTCTTCCACGTCCGCAACGGCCGCATCGTCGACCGCCGCGAGTTCTACTGGGAAGACCGCTTCGATTTCGAAGGCCCCGACTTCATGGCCGCCCTCATCAAGCAGGTCTACCTTGACCAGGCCTACGTCCCCGCCGTCGTCCACGTCCCCGACGACTTCGAAGACCGCGAAGCCCTCGCCGAACTCCTTACCGAAAAACGCGGCCGCCGCGTCGAAATCCGTACCCCCCAACGCGGCGAGCGCAAAGCCCTCCTCGACCTCGCCGAAACCAACGCCAAACACTGCTTCGAAGCCCGCTTCCGCATTCTCAAACCCACCGTCGACTCCGTCGCCACCGCCCTCGAAGACGCGCTTAATCTACCCGCCCCCCCCAGCCGCATCGAGTGCTTCGACATCTCCCACATCTCCGGGACCGACAAGGTCGCCTCCATGGTCGTCTGGGAAGACGGCAAAATGAAGAAGGCCGACTACCGCAAGTTCATCATCAAAACCGTCGTCGGCAACGACGACTTCGCCTCCATGCGGGAGGTCGTCTCCCGCCGCTACTCCCGCCTCAAAGAAGAGGGCACCCCCTTCCCCAGCGTCGTCCTCATTGATGGTGGCCTCGGCCAACTCCATGCCGCCGCTGAAGCCCTCCAAGCCCTCGGCGTCACCGACCAGACCATCGCCTCCATCGCCAAACGCGAAGAGATCATCTACGTCTACGGCCAGGAAGACGAACCCGTCAAACTGGACCGTCACAACCCCGTCCTCCACGTCATCCAAACCATCCGCGACGAAGCCCACCGCTTCGCCGTCACCTTCCATCGCACCCGTCGCAACATCACCCGTATGCGCTCGGAACTCCTCAATGTCCCCGGCGTCGGGGAACGCACCGTCGCCAAACTACTCCAAACCCTCGGCAGCCTCGAAGCCGTCCAGCTCGCCAGCGAATCCGCCCTCTCCCAAGAGGTCGGCCCCGCCGCCGCCAAGAAGATCTTTGCCCACTTCCATGAACAAATCAACAATCACCCACCCGCTCCTCGCTGACCGCTGGAGCCCTCTCGCCTTCTCTTCCGAGCCCATCTCTCCCGATGTCCTCGCCCGCCTGATGGACGCCGCCCGCTGGGCGCCATCCTGCTTCAATGAGCAGCCCTGGCGATTCATCTATGCCACCATCGACAACCCCGAGCCGCACGCTAAACTCCTCAGTTGCCTCGTCCCCGGCAACCAGAGTTGGGCCGCCGCCGCCCCCTTCCTCGCCATCTCCGTCGCCTGCGACACCTTCAAGGGCAACGGAAAACCCAACTCCTACGCCTGGTATGACACCGGCCAAGCCACCATGGCCCTCGTCATCGAAGCCATGCACCACAATATCTATGCCCACCAGATGGGCGGCATCCTCCCGGACCGGGTCCGCGAACTCTACGCCATTCCGGCAGGCTTTACCCCCGTCGCCGGCCTCGCCCTCGGCCACTATGGTGACCGCGCCCAACTCCCCGAAGCCCAGCAAGCCCGCGAATCCGGCCCCCGCAATCGCCGCCCGGCCGACGAGACGTTCTTCCTGAATCGCGGCTTCTAATAGCCCCGCGCCAACCGGTCCGCCAACAAGGGAGGCAACCCTGCCTCCCGGATCTTCCGCTGCGTCGTCTCTAACTCGTAAGGGAAACGCAGCAACTGCACCGCCGCCAACTCACTGTCATAAATCGCGCAGCCCACCCGCCAGTCCCCATCCCGCGGTTGCCCCGCCGATCCTGGATTCACCAGATACCGGTAACCCGCTGCCAACTCAAACGCATACTCGTTCTCGTCCGGAAACGGCGGGCCAATCATCACCGTCTTCCGCTGGTGCAATTGAAAGCCGCCCTGCAAATGCGTATGGCCGAAGAACGTCAGGTCCACCGTCGCCGCTTCCATCGCCAGCCTTACCTCCGGCCCCTCAATCACGTACTCGTCTTCGTCCCGGGGCGAACCGTGTACCACCGAGTACCCGTCCACCATCACCGGCCCCCGCGGCAACGCCTTCACCCACGCCAGGTTCCCTGGCGTCAAAGCATTCATCGTCCAAATCGCCGCCCGCTTCGCCAGCGGGTTGAAGTCCTCCATCGAGTCCAATCCCGCCGCTACTTTGTCGTGGTTCCCCCGAATCACCACCGCGGCATGAGAGCGCACCCACTCCACCACCCCGTTCGGATCCGCACCATAGCCCACCAGGTCGCCGCAGCAGATCACCCGGTCATACTGGCCCGCCGTACCGGCCAATACGGCCGTCAGGCCTTCCCAATTCGCATGAATGTCACTGATTATGAGGTCGCGCACAGTTTGATTAACGTCACTTCGGGCGGTGCTCCAATGCGCGCCGGCACGCCAACCGTGCCAATCCCTCGCGTCACATACAAGTTCGACTCGCCCTCTTTATAATGCCCATAAACGTAAGGCGTAAAGAAGCGGGCAAAGTTGACATGCTGATGCAGATACTCCACCGTCACCTGTCCCCCATGCGTATGCCCTGCCAACATCACGTCCCAACCCTGCTTCGCCGCCACCCCGAACACGTCAGGATTGTGCGAAAGCAGCAGGTTCAAAGCCCCATCCCGCCGCATTCCCGCCGCCCCCGGCAAATACGTCCCGTGCATTTTCTGGTAGTCCACTCCGGCCAAATTGAGCCGCGCCGCCCCAAACCGCAACTCTCGCTGTTCGCCCCTCAAAAACTGCATCTGCCGTCGCGCCCCCTCCCGCGCGACATACTCCTCGCACTCGGCATAAATCTCATGATTCCCCATACAGCCCCACACGCCGCTCTCCGCTCGCAGCCGTCCCAACTCCTCTAGGCACTCATCGAGCGGATCGCCGTCCCGCGTGATCAGGTCGCCCGTCACCATCGTCAAATGAGGTCGAAACTCGTTCGCCATCCCCACCGCCGCCGCCAACTCGCGCCGCGCCAAAAACGGACCATAGTGCACATCGCTCAACTGCGCAATCCGTAATCCGTCCAGGTCTTTGGCCAGCCCGCGCACCGGCAAGTTCACCTCCACCGGCCGCAAATCGCGTCGCCCCACGATAATCCCAAACCCCGTAATCGCCGCCGGCGCCGCCACCACCGCCGTCTGCGCCGCCCGCAAGACCATCCGCCGGCCCGGGTCATAGGCCGGCGGAACCCGTCGCACAAACGCCAGCGCGATCAACATGCCGCACGTGCAAATCGCCCAGGAAATCGCCGCCCCCCGCGCCCAGAAAAACCACGCCCCACCCGGCAAAAAACGCCACGCCCAATGCATCTCCAGCAGCATCCCCAGCGCCCCGAACGCCCCGCTGATTCCCAACATCCAGCCGACAAAACGAGAACCCTTCCCCGACCAGCGCCACGCCTGCCAATGGCAAAGCAGCACGATCACAATCGCCAAGTACTCCGGCAGGTTTTTAGTCAAAGTCCCCAAAACTCCATCTTACTGCGCCGGAACCACCCGGCATTGATACAATTTCGAGTACCTATGAAACTTCTGATGTTTGCGCGTCCCGGTGGTCAACCTGAGCCGGGTGTCTCCGATGGGTCCACCATCACCGCCCTCTCCGGCGCCGGCTACGCCGACCTCCATGCCCTCATCGCGGATCCCGCCGGGCCAGCCAAAGCGGCCGCCTACGCCGCTACCGCCACCGATCACGTCGCCGAGTCCGCCGTCAAGATCCTCGCCCCGCTCACCCGCCCCGAGAAGATCCTCTGCGTCGGCCTCAACTATCGGGACCACGCCATCGAATCGAACATGGCCATCCCCACCGTTCCCACCATCTTTTCGAAGTTCAACAACTGCATCATTGGCCCCGGCGACGAAATCGTCCTCCCGAAAGTAGCCCAAACCCCGGACTACGAAGCCGAGTTCGCCGTCGTCATCGGCAAGCCCGGGAAGAACATCGCCGAAGCCGATTGGGCCGACCACGTCTTCGGTTATATGAACCTCCACGACGTCTCTGCCCGCGACCTCCAACTCGCCACCTCCCAGTGGCTCATGGGCAAAAGCATCGATACGTTCTGCCCCATCGGACCGTACATCGTGACGAAGGACGAAATCGCCGATCCCCATTCCCTGCCGATCAAGGCCACCATCAGCGGCGAAGTCCTGCAGGATTCGAACACCAGCGAACTCATCTTTAAGCTGCCGAAGCTCCTCAGCTACATCTCGCAGGTCATGACGCTGAAGTCCGGCGACATCATCACCACCGGAACCCCGGCCGGCGTCGGCTTCGCGCGGAAGCCCCAGCGCCTGCTCAAAGCGGGCGACGATTGCATCATCGAAGTGCGGGGGTTGGGCCAATTGCGCAATCCTGTAGTCAGTGAAGCGTAATCTCTGTTCTCTGCTCCTCTGCGCGAGCCCCCTGCTCGCGCAGAGCCTCCTGATTCAAAACGCCACCCTCATTGATGGCACCGGAGCTCCTCCCCGCCTCGCCGATGTCCTTATCTCGAACGGTCGCATCGTCGCCGTCGGCCTGAATCTCCCCGCTCCGAACTCCACTAGTCTCGACGCCCGCGGCAAAACCCTCGTCCCCGGCCTCTTCGATCTCCATACCCACGTCCAATCGCCCTCCGTCGGCGGCTCTGGCCAGGACTGGGGCAAAAACCTCAAGGCCTACCTCCTCAGCGGCGTCACGTCCGTCGCCGACTTCGGCACCTACGGCGAAACCTTCGCTTCCGTCCGACGGCTCACCGCCTCCGGCGCTTGGCCCGCCCCTCGTCTCCACCTCGCCAGCCGCATCACCTCTCCCGGTGGTCACGGTCTCGAAATCGGCCGCGGCGAAATCTTCACCCAGGAAGTCCTCACCGCCCGCGAAGGCCGCGCCGCCGTCCGCCGCGCGCTCGTTTACAAGCCCGACGTCATTAAGGTCTTTTCCGATGGCTGGCGCTACGGCACCGCCGCCGACCTCACCAGCATGGAAGAAGGTACCCTCCGCGCGATCGTCGAAGAAGCACACCGATCCGGCCTCCCCGTGCTCACCCACACCGTCACCGTGGACAAAGGCAAACTGGCCGCCCTCGCCGGCGTCGACGCCATCATGCACGGCATGCAAGACCGGCCATTCGACGAAGACCTAATCGCCACGATGAAATCCGGAAAGACCGCCTACGGCCCCACCTCCGCCGTCTATGAGCCGCGCATGCCCGCTCTCGATTCGTTCCTCGAAAAGGTGCTCGACCCCGCCTCTCTCCTGTCCTTCAAAGGCCGTCCTGCCTTCGTTAAGCCCTCCGCCCAACGCGTCCGCAAATATCAGTTCCTCGAGAGCAACACGATGGCCCTCTTCGCCGCCGGAATCCCGATCGTCACCGGCACCGACGCCGGCATCACCGGCACCCACCACGGCTGGGCCACGCTGCGCGAAATCACTCTGCTTGCCCAATCCGGACTCCCGCCTGTCGAAGCCATCAAAGCCGCTACCCTCAACGCCGCCCGCGTCCTCCGCGTCGACAAGGATCGCGGCTCCATCGAAGCTGGAAAACTCGCCGACCTCGTTCTGATCGACGGCGCGCCCCATCAGAATATCGCCGATATCAACAAGATCCACCGCGTCTGGCTCGGCGGCGTCGAGCAAAACCTCCCCGCTCTCGCGCAAGCCATCGCCGTAGCGGGCCCGACCCCACTGCCCGCCCTTCCCGCTCCCGCCCTGCTTGACGACTTCGACCGCATTGACGGGCGCAGCCGGCTCGACTCCCGCTGGATCAACACTTACGAAGGCGGCCCCGATCTCTCCCGCGCCCTCTTCCAGCGCATCGCCCGCGGCTCCGGCAACTACGCCCTCGCCATCCAGGCGCAAATGTCGGAATCCTCCAAGCCCCGCGTCCAGATGACGCTCCCCCTGCGCCCCGGAGGCATCGAACCCATGGATTTCACCGGGTGGAAGGTCCTCGAATTCGAAGCTCGCGGCGACGGTCTCGCCTACGACCTCCTGTTGCCCACCCGCACCAAGCGCGAGGCGAAAGCCGCCCCATTTACCCCCGGCCCAGGCTGGAAGAGGTTCAAAATCCCTCTGACTGAACTCGGCTGCCCCTGTCCCGATGCCACCGCCCTTACCTTCGAGCTTGCCCGGCCCGCCGGCGTCCGCACCTGGCTCGAACTCGATAACATCCGCCTTAGCCGCTAAGCTTTAAGTTAAGCTAAAATTTAATAAGTACATCGGCCCCTCCCGAGCATCTTCGATGGGAGACTATGCGCTTTTTTCTGATCTGTTCGCTCGCCCTGCCCCTCGCTGCGCAGGACACAACTGGAGTTGGGGGCCTCCTTGGCTCCGTCACCAATTCTCAGGGCCAACCGGCCCCTCAAATTAAGGTTTGCGTGGTTGATTCCACCCGCTGCACTACCTCCGATGACCGCGGACTCTTCCGCTTTCCCGATCTCCGCGCCGGCGACTATCAGCTCGATATCACCGCCGACGGCCAAGCCGCCATTCGTAGCTCTGTCGTCACCGTCCGCGCCGGACTGGAGGGCAAAGTGGAAGTCGTCCTGCCCGCCCTCGGCATCGTTCAGCAGACGCTCACCGTCACTGAGTCCGTCTTCGTCGCCCCCGAAGAGATCAAGAGCTCCAGTTACATCATTCAATCCGAAGAGCTCTTCAAAGCCGCCGGTGCCCGCCAGGACATCTCCCGCTACGTTCAGCTTCTCCCTGGGGTCGCCATCGGGGCCGCCGACTTCCGCAACGACATCATCGTCCGCGGCGGCAGCCCCCTCGAAAACCTCTTCATCGTCGATAACATCGAGATCCCCAACATAAACGCCTTCGCCAACTTCGCCTCCGCCGGCGGCACCACCAGCATCCTTGACGCGCAGCTCATCCGCGACGTCACCTTCCTCACGGGCGGCCAGCCCGCTCCGTTCATCAATCGGGCTTCCAGCGTCCTTCAGGTGGCCCAAACCGAAGGCTCCCGCGAGAAACTGCGCGGTCGGCTCACCGTCGGAGACCCCGGCATCGGAGGAATCATCGACGGCCCGCTCAAAAAGGGCAAGGGCTCCTGGATCCTCTCTGCCCGCCGCAGCTATCTCGATCTCTTTACAAAGGACATCGGCATCGGCGGCGTCCCCATTCTCTATACCTACAACGCCAAAGTCCTCTACGATCTCTCCCCCCGCGACCGCGTCTGGGGAGTCTCCATCTCCGGTTCCGATGACATCCGCCTCGGCCCCGTCCAAGGCAAGCCTCGGAAACTCGAAGATGAGGGGGCCGATAACATTGATGTCCGCTATGGCGGATGGCGTAGCGCCAACGGCTTCAACTGGCAGCGGCTTTATGGAGCCGGCGGCGTCGGCCTCCTTGGAATCTCCCACTCGGAGGCCCGCGTCGACCAGCAAGTGAAGGATCTCATCCGCAACGGCATCCCCCCGGCTACCGTGAACGTGGACGACCTGCTCGCTCGCAGTCCCATTGTATTCCGCGAGAAGTCCCGGGAGGGCGAAACGACGATCAAATACGACTATACCGGCTATCTCCCTATGCTTGAAAAGCTCCAGGTAGGCGGCAGTTTCAAGATGTTCCGCGTGAACTACAACGCCGCCGCCCCCCTCGGCTCGGAAAGCCCCTACAGTGCGGTCCGCGATCTCAATCCCTTCAACATAGTCCAGGACTTCTCCGCCCGCCAATCCAGCGCTTACGTCCAGAGTACGAAGAACCTGACGAAGCGTCTGAACCTCACCTTGGGCGGCCGTATTGATAACTATCAATTCATCGCCCGCACCCGCTTCAGCCCCCGTGCTGGAATCAGCTACCGCATCAGCGACAAGCTCTCCTGGCGAGCCAGCTTCGGCACCTACTTCCAGCAGCCTCAGTTTCTATTCCTGGCCGCTTTTCCGCAGAACCGCAACCTGACGCCTTTCCGCTCCCAACATCTCGTCACCGGCTTCACCTACATCCCCACGGCTTCCCTCCGCTTCACCGTCGAGGCGTACCAGAAGGACTACAAAGATTACCCGGTTTCCACTCAATTTCCGGCCTTGTCCCTCGCCAGCACGGGAGACACCTTCCGGATCCGCGACGTCCTCTTCCCGCTCACCAGCGCCGGCCGCGGCCGCGCTCGCGGCATCGAGTTCTTCGCCGAAAAGAAATGGGGCTCCCGCTGGTTCGGCAACGCCAACCTCTCCCTCAGCCAATCCCGCCAAGGCGGTCTCGACGGCATCCTGCGGCCCTCTACGTTTGACTTCCCGGTTATCTTCAACTCTGTCGGCGGATATCGTCTCAATAGGAAGTGGGAGTTCTCGGCACGCACGACCGTCACCTCTGGCCGACCTTACACCCCCTTTAATGTGGCCCTCTCTACCGCGCAACGGCGTGAAATCTTCGATCTCGCCCGCATCAACGAACTCCGCGTCCCCGCCTACATCCGCGTGGACGTTCGAGTTGACCGCACGTTTACGTTCAAGGACAAGCCCCTGCTCGTCTTCCTTGGCGCGCAGAATGTCACGAACCGGAACAACATCTCCGGTTTCCAATGGTCCCGGCGCGCCAACATGCCTCGCGTGAATGAACAGCTCGGGCTCTTCCCTGTCATCGGCTTGAACTGGATCTTCTAGTTAGGCCCGCAGTGTACGGAGCCACTTGTTGCAGAACGTCATTGCTTGCGACCATGCGTCGCAAGCGGCGGTCGCGTTATAGGCGGCTCCCGTATCGTTGTGGAAGGCATGCCCCACCCCTTCGAACACGTTAAAGCCAAACCGCTTCTGGCGCGCCAACAGTTCAGTCAACACCGGTGCCATGCGCGTTGTCAACGCCCGGTCCCGCTCCGCATAAATCGCTAATAACGGTGCCTGCAACCGTTGAATATCGTCGATCGCCGGGGGCGCGCCATAAAACGGCACGACTGCTGCCAGCTCTTCCAGATTAACGGCCAAATCCCAAACGTTCTGGCCCCCGGCGCAAAATCCGAGCGCACCGATCCGATCGAATTGGCACAGGGGCGAAAACTTCAAGTAATCGAGCGAGCTGACCAGGTCTAAGCGGCGATCGATCACGGTCGTTCGGCCATATGCCGCGGTCTGTTGGGTAGCTTCCGTGAAGGCTTGAATTCCGCCCTGGCGCGATAACAGATCCGGCGCTACCGCGACAAAGCCAGCCCGCGCCGCCCGTCGGCACACGTCCTTAATGTGATCGGTCAGTCCCCGATTTTCATGCACAATGATCAGCCCCGGCTGGGGCCCATTCATCTGCCGGGGGTAGGCAAAGTGGGCAAAAATCTTGGAGCCCTCGCCTGCAAACTCCACGTCCTGCGCCACAACGTCCGGCGCGTTGAGCGGCACCTGCACGCCTGCGGGACAAGCCTGCGGCGGCTGCGCCCGCAGCTCTTCCTGGAAGCTACTCAACGCGGTCAGCGCCGCCGCCGTGCTTCCCAATAGCTTCGTCACCCGCGAAACCAACTCCCGCCGGTTGAACGCGCCGTCCACATGCAAGTGGACTAATTCATGAACTGGATCATTATTTTCGTCGTACACGAGAAACCCTCTCAGCGAACGCTATCTCTTTCCCAGCGACTTCGCACTAGAGGGATGCGCTCAAATCACGATCGGGATATCATTTTTACAAGTTCCCATGCGCCTCCTATTGCTTTCTCTGGGTGCAGCTGCCGCTTTGGCCGCCGCCGATGACTTCGATTTCTTCGAATCGAAGATCCGGCCGGTGCTCGCCGCCCGCTGTTACGGCTGCCACAGTTCGAAGTTGAAGCAGGCCGAAGGCGGGTTGTATCTCGACTCCTCCGAGCCTACGCGGAGGGGTGGCCGCAGCGGGATCCCGGCCGTCGTGCCGGGCAAGCCGGAAGAAAGCCTGTTGATCAAAGTGATCCAGGGGACGCACAAGGATCTCAAGATGCCGCCGGGGAAACCACTGCCTAAAGAGCAGGTGGCCGACTTCGTCGTCTGGGTGAAAATGGGCGCGCCGGATCCGCGCACCGGTGGTACGGTCGCTGCTCTCAAGCCCTCCTATGACTGGGAGAAGGAGAAGAAGCATTGGGCATATCTGCCGGTCAAAGCGGTTGCCGCCCCGGTCGTCGCTGACCCGGCTTGGAACCGGACTGCCATCGACCGTTGGATCAAGGCCAAGCTCGACGAAAAGCAGATCAAGCCCCTTGCTCCTGCTTCCAAAGGCACCTTGCTCCGCCGCGTTACTTACGACCTGACCGGGCTTCCGCCGACGCCGGAACAAGCCGCAGCGTTCCAGGCCGACCAGTCGCCCAAAGCCTTCGAGAAGGTCGTCGACCAGCTTCTCGCCAGCCCGGCGTACGGCGAGCACTGGGGCCGTCATTGGCTCGACGTCGTTCGATACGCGGACACGGCGGGTGATGCCTCGGACTACCCGGTTCCGGAGATGAGCCGCTATCGGAACTACGTGATTCGCTCGCTGCAACAGGACAAACCGTTCAACGAGTTTCTGCGGGAACAGCTTTCGGGCGATCTGCTGTCGGCCAAGAATGAAGAGGACCGGCGGGATAAGATCGTCGCGACCAGCTACCTCGCCAACGCGCGCCGCTTCGGCCAGACCGAAGGCGAGTTCTACCTCACGATTGACGATACGATTGACAACCTGGGGAAAGCGGCTCTCGGCCTGACCGTGGGCTGCGCCCGATGCCACGACCACAAGTTCGACCCCATCCCTACGGCCGATTACTATGCCCTCTTCGGCATCTTCAAGAGCAGCAAGTACGCCTGGGCGGGCCTCGAACACCACCAATATCTGGACGGCTTCTCCGCCCTCGACAAAAAGGATCAGGCTCGCCTGGAGCGCCAGCAGAAGCGGATGGTGGAGGCCTATCGCGTCGTCAAGAAGGGAGACGGGAAGGACCCCAAAGCTCCGGCCGAGAAGCGTCTGGCTTACCTGGAAGCGCAAGCGGAGCTACTCCAGATTCGTTCGTCTTGGCCCGACGTGCCGATGGTCTACGGCGTCTCGGACGCGAAGCCCGTCAACGCGCGCATCATGGTGAAGGGCGACCCAGCCACGCTGGGCCCGGAAGCGCCGCGCGGCTTTTTGACGGTGCTCGGCGGCCAGCCTGTTCCCTCGGACCATAAAGGTTCCGGTCGCGACCTGCTTGCCGGTTGGATTGCGGACGACCAGAACCCGCTTACCGCCCGCGTGTTTGTGAATCGCGTTTGGACCTGGCACTTCGGCAGGGGCATCGTGAATACTCCGAACGATTTCGGCACCCGCGGTGAACGCCCGACGCATCCCGAACTTCTCGACCAACTAACCGCCGACTTCATAGCCGACGGCTGGAGCTTGAAGAAACTTCACAAGACGATTCTACTGACGCGGGCTTATCAGACCGCCTCCGGCCATGTGGAAGCCAACGCCGTGAAGGACCCGAAGAACGAGACCTACTGGCGGTTCGATCGCCGCCGTCTAACGGCTGAAGAAGCCCGGGACTCGATGCTCGCCCTGAGTGGCAATCTCGACCCCGTCCCTGGCGGGCCGCATCCGTTTGCCCCGCGCGCCAGTTACGTGCAGACGCAGCACAAGCCCTTCGTTGCCGATCCGGTCGCTTTCGACCACAACAAGCGCTCGGTCTATCTGTTCCAACAGCGCTTTAAGCCACACGCGTACCTCGACCTGTTTGACGGGGCCGATTCGAACGCGGCGACGGCTGTTCGTGCTTCTAACAACACGGCGACACAGGCCCTGTATCTGATGAACAACGAGTTCGTGCAGAGGCAGGCCGATGCGGTGGCCGTCAGAGTTGGCATGGCCGAGCCCACTGTGGCGGGGCGGGTGCGTTTGGCCCATCGCCTGCTTTTGGGGCGCGCGCCGACGCTGGCCGAGCAGCAGTTGGCCACCACGTTCATCGCTCAAACTACCGCTCAAACCGAAGCCCGCGCCGCGTGGACCAGCTACATGCGCGTGCTCTTTTCGAGCAACGAATTCTTCTTCATCGACTAAGGGACCACCATGCATTTACCCCGCCGCCAACTCCTTCGCTCGCTCTTCGGAGCCTCCACGATGATGCCCGCCGTCGTCCAAAACTTGCTGGCTGATTCGGCCGACCCGCTCGCTCCCAAGCAGCCTCATTTCCCGGGCAAGGCGAAGCGGGTGATCTTCCTCTACATGACCGGCGGGGTGTCGCACGTCGATACGTTTGACCCGAAGCCAGGGCTCGTCAAGGCGGCGGCGGAGAAGAAGACCGGGGGCCGGAAGGGCGGGTTGTTGCTACCTTCGACCTGGGGCTCGAAAGCGTACGGCAAGTGCGGGACCACCGTCTCCGATCTGTTCCCGGAGATGGCCGGGATCGTCGATGAGCTGTGCGTGATCCGCTCTTTGCAGGGCGACCACAACGACCACTTCCAGGCGACGATGGGGATGCATACGGGGTCGGTGACGGTGAAGCGGCCGTCAATCGGTTCGTGGGTTAGCTACGGCCTGGGGACGGAGAACAAGAACCTGCCGAGCTTCATCGCTCTTGCGCCGGTGCTGCCTTACGCCGGGGCGCAGGTGTGGTCATCGGACTTCCTGCCGGGGTCTCACTCTGGCACGCGCATTGTTGGCGGTCCGCAGCCCGTGGCTGATCTTGCCCGGCGCGCGGCGAACGAAAAAGTTCAATCGCTGGAGTTGGATCTGCTCGCACGACTCAACAAGCAGCATCAGACTTCGCGGCCGGGCGACCCGGCCTTGGCGGCTCGGCTGCAGAGCTTCGAGACGGCGTTTGGCATGCAGAGCGAGATGCCGGGGGTGTTCGATTTCTCGAAGGAGACGGACGCGACGATGAACCTTTATGGCCTGGAACGCGGCCAGACGAAGGGCTTCGGTTGGCAGTGTCTGGTGGCTCGCCGGTTGGCGGAGCGCGGGGTTCGCTTCATCGAGTTGATCGATACGGGGTCGTCCGGGAATTGGGACGTGCATGGCGAGATCAACAACATGACGCCGCTAGCGAAAAACGTGGATCGGCCGATTGCGGGGCTGATCAAGGATCTGAAGTCGCGCGGGATGTTGGACGATACGCTGGTGGTTTGGACGACCGAGTTTGGCCGCAGCCCGTGGGGCGGCCCGCCGCACGGGCGGGAGCACTACAACAAGACGTTCTCTTCGTGGATGGCTGGGGGCGGCATCAAGCCGGGCATGGTTTACGGCGCGTCGGATGAGTACGGCATCGACATCACGGAGAACCTGATGTCGGTTCACGATTTCCACGCGACCATTCTTCACTGCCTCGGTTTCGACCACACGAAGTTGACCTATCGCCACGCTGGCCGTGACTTCCGCTTGACGGACGTTCATGGTAGCGTCGTGAAGGCATTACTCGCCTAAGGAATTCCCATGCAACGCTTCTTCGTCTCTCTACTGCTCGCTAGCCTTGGTGCCTTCGGGGCCGACATCGCTGGAAACTGGAAGGCTACGGCCGAAGGCCCCAATGGCTCTATGTCGCGGACGTTCAGCTTCAAGGTTGACGGCACGAAACTTACGGGCGAAACGGTAAGTTCCATGGTCGGCAAATCCACGATTGAAAAAGGAAAGATCGAGGGCGATAGCATCTCGTTCGTGCTCCAGGTCAAGTTTCAGGACAACGATATCACGGTTAGTTACTCGGGCAAGGTGACGGGGAAGGACGAGATCAAGCTCTCGGCTGACACGGGGCAAGGCACGATTGAATGGGTTGCAAAGCGCGGTTCTTAGCGGGTACCGTTGAAACTCCGGAGGGACTCGCTTGATACTTCGCACCGCCTTCTCCTTCGCGCTTCTAAGCGCGGTAGCCGCTGCCGCTGATGTCCCCGACGTCGCTAAGCTTCTCGTCGATGTCATCCGCATCAATACGACGAATGCTCCCGGCAACGAGGACAAACTCGCTCAGTTTCTGAAGACCAAGTTTGCTCCACTCGGTTTTGAGATCGACATCATTCAAACGCCGCAGGAGGGGAAGTCGCATTTCATCGCGCGCCTCCGCGGCAATGGCAAGAAGAAGCCGGTTCTGCTCGCGGCCCACTCCGATGTTGTCGGGGTGGAGCGTGAGAAATGGACCGTTGAGCCTTTCGACGGGGTGATCAAAGATGGGTCCGTGTACGGCCGCGGCGCGATCGACTTCAAAGGCGGTCTGGCCGTTTTTGCGCAGGCAATTCTCAACATCGCTAAGAATAAGATTCCGCTGGACCGCGACATCATCTTCCTTTCGGAAGCGGACGAGGAGGGCGGCCTTTACAACACGACTTGGCTCGCGAATAAGGCTTGGGACAAGATCGACTGCGAGTTTTCGTTGAACGAAGGTGGCTGGATCATCAAGGGTAAGGATGGTAAGACCTCTTATGTCTCCATCTCCACGGCGGACAAGGGCGGCGTTTCGCTCACGCTGACCGCCAAAGGCACGTCAACGCACTCGTCGATGCCTCGGCCGGACAACGCGATTTACACGCTCGGCCGCGCGCTGACGAAGTTGTCTGCTTACGACACCAAAGTGAAGCTGACACCCGAGACGCGGATGTTCTTCTCAACGCTTGCCGACGTCAGTGCTGAACCGATGAAGTCTACGTTCCGGGACCTTCTCTCGGACGATCCGAAGAAGGTCGCCTTGGCTGATAAGATCATCTCCGAGGACACTCTGCTCCACGCCATCATGCGCGACACCATTGCGCCGGTGCTGATGAACGCTGGCTTCCGCGGCAATGTGATTCCGGGCTCGGCTGAAGTTACTTTGAACTTCCGCACCATTCCGGGCACCACTACCGAAGAGTTGATCGAAGAGATCAAAGGCGTCGTGGAGGATCCTCGCATCTCCATCGAACCCGCCTCCCCCACCACCTCTAACCTAGCGCTAACCCCGGAGCAGAAGACGCAGATGGCGGCCTATCAAAAGATGCGCGCCTCGCTGAAGCCGTCTCCCCTCGACAACGAACTGTATAAGGCTCTTGTTAAGCACGCCCTCGCTGTCTATCCGACGGCCAAGGTGACCCCCTACCTCTTCCAGGCCGGGACCGATTCCTCCGCCTGGCGCTCTCGCGGCATCCCAGTCTACGGCATCTACCCTTACCCGATCGACCACGAGGACTTAAAGCGGATGCACGGAAACGATGAACGCGTCCCGATCGCCTCCCTCGAAACTGGAGTCGATCTCATTTACAAAACGCTCCTGGACGTAGCGGCTAGCAAACGATAAACCGCTTGCGGGGAGTCCTCTTTGCTCTTTCGCGCGATCAGTGCGTTCGGCTGCCTCCGCTGGCCACCCTTTCGAACGCCCCCGGCCTGGAGGTTTTTCCGTCGATGGGGCAGTTTCAGATGATTACGTCGCGCCTCGCTGAAAAACACAGCGGCCGTTTGCCCAAGTGGCTCGTGTGGCTTCTGGCGGGATTCCCTCTGCTTGCTGGCCCGCTGTCCTTTGAACCCCTCCTCCGTTCGTCCGCGTTCTTGTCCCGTGGCCCTGGCTATAATTTCGAGCTTCGGCCGCGCGAAGCGATTCTTAAGCTTGGGAACGCTACCGTTCGGCTCGGGTTCGTCCACGCCAACCCCGCAGCCACGCAGGCCCCGAAGGACCCTCTTGTCACCCGTGTCAACTACCTCTTCGGCAACAACCCGGCGGAGTGGCGCCGCAACGTTCCTACCTTCGCCCGGCTTCAAGTCGCCGGCCTTTACCCCGGCGTCGACCTCGTTTACTATGGCAATCAGCGTCAACTTGAATACGACCTGGTCCTGGCCCCCGGTGCGGATCCGTCGCCGTTGCTGCTCGATTTCGATGGGAGCTCTTCGCTTCGCTTGGCTTCGGACGGCGCGCTGTTGCTGGCTACTTCCGCTGGTGAACTGCGGTGGCAGCGGCCGATCGCTTATCAGGTGATCGGCGGGAAACGGCGTCCTGTCGACTGCGCCTATCGCGTCCGCACGCGGTAGCAAGTGGGCTTCGAGATTGGCTCGTACGACCGCTCGCTGCCGCTGACGATCGACCCGACGTTTGAGTACTCGACCGCGCCTCCGGACGTCCAGGTCCACGCGCTGCAAGTGGATGGCTTAGGCAGACTTACGTCGCCGGTTACTCCCCGAACGGCCTGACCGGGGGCAATGACATGTATGTGAGTAAACTGAACAACGCGGGTAGCTCGGCCTTTTTTACCACTTTTCTGGGTGGCCGCGGCGACGACCTCGCCCTTGGCCTTGCGCTCGACTATGCGGGTAGCATCCATCTGACCGGCCGCACTAACTCGCCCAACTTCCCGGTGGTTGGCGCTACGCAATCCACGCTCGGCGGCGACTTCGACGCCTTCCTCGTCAAACTTACTCCTGGCGGCGACCAGATCACTTTCTCCACCTACCACGGCGGCAGCAGCTACGACTCGGCCGCCGCCGTCGCCATTAACCCGATCGACAACTCGATCTTCATCGCCGGTTCGACCGATTCGTCCGACTTGCCCATACGCAATGCGCTCCAGTCGTTCAAGTCGTCATCGACCGACGGGTTTGTGACCCGTTTCACCTCGAGCGGAGCGGCCCAGATTCTTTCGACGTACCTGGGGGGTACTGGCGTCGACTCCATCGCGGCGATAAAGGTCGACGCTGTCGGCCAGGCCTGGGTCGCGGGCGCTTCGAACTCGCGGGAGGTCTTTGCGTCTCCGAACGCCTTCCAGCGGAACAACGCCGGGGGGATTGACTGCCTGGTCACTGGTCTCACCTTCGATGGGTCCGCTCGCGCCTACTCGTCCTACTTCGGCGGTAGTGGCACCGATATGTGTACAGGGCTCGACCTTACCGCGGAGGGAAACGTGGTGGTGACTGGCTCGACCGACTCCGTTGACCTGCCGCTGCTCTCTCCTACGCAGGCCGCCCTCGGGGGAGCGACGGACATGTTCGTCGCCGAACTCGGCCCCACTTCGGCGCTCATCTTTTCCACGTACCTGGGCGGACCCCGCCTTGATCAGGCCAATGCCGTCGCGGTGGACGCCTCTGGCACGATCCATCTGGTCGGCGAATCTACCGGCGAACTTCCGCTGCTCAATGCTGTTTCGGCGGACCGCGCGGGTAGCCCGGCGGCACTCCTTCGCTCACCGAGTTCAAACAGCTTGTTTTCGCAGGCTGCCCCCGGCTTCCGCTCGGAAACCGGCGTGGGTGTTCTCGCTTTCCAATCCGCCCAAGTCGTCTTTGCGGGCTCGGCGTCCGGTCGGCTCTATCGGTCACCTCCCAAGGGCTCTATTTCAGTACGGACCAAGGGGTCAGTTGGGCACTTCGCCACGCTGGCCCCAA
>JBBRIO010000027.1:0-19134 GCA_038220855.1 Bryobacterales bacterium
GGTTGGGGGCGGCGACACTGATTTACTTCAACGTGACCAATCTGGCCGCGACCGTGCGCGGGAGCGGGGGGGATGGACGATCGGTATTTCGGGTGATGCGTTACCGGTAGAGGCCGGCTCCTGCGCCTGGTTCCTTTTTGCTAGTATCCAAGTGCATGACTAAAGATGCCTATCGGATGCGTTGGCAGGAGACGAGCGCTTCCGGGGGCCCGGAACTGGAGGCGTTGGTGGTGGCGTACTCGGCTGGATGGCGGGATGCGGTGGAGGGGCTTCGAGAGTTGGCGAAGAATCCGCAGGATCCTGGTCCGCGAGCCGCGGCGGAGTTTGGGCAAATCGAGGAGGCCGCGATCCCAGCGCTGTTGGCCGGTTTGCCGAATGAGGGAGGAGCGGACTATCGGCAATTGGCCCAACTGGGCAAATTGTTGATGGGGTTAGATGGCATCGTGGCCGGGTATTTGAAGCGGGCGTTGGGGGATCGGCGCGTTGTCCCGGAATCGAAGGGAATACAGAAAGCGGAAGGACGCAGGCCCGAGAGGCGCATCTGCGATGAAGCGTATTTAGGGTTGCGACGACTCGGGAGCGGGGAGGCGGAGATTACGGCCCAGTTGGAAGCGGACGAGTTTTTGCACTTGGTGGTGGTCGATAAGAGGATCATTGCGTGGCAGCGGGAGGGCAATGAGAGGTATGCGTATTGGACGAGGCAGTTGACGGACTCGATGGTGCTATCGCGTTGGCTGGCGAACTTGATTGTGTATGACGTGGAGAACGCGTTTTTGCCTTGGGAAGAGAGTTTGGCGTATGCGGTTCAGCGAACGAACCGGAACATTCGGGCTGCCGGCGAATCCTATCGAGTGATCTAATCATTTAGGTTTGGTTATGACACAAACGGTTTGGATTGGCATGATTGTGGCGATGGGATTGGCGGGGCAGACGCCGGGGGAAGAGGTGAGGGCTTTGGGGGATGCGGGACAGGGGCCGGTGATGGCGGGGCGATGGTTGGCGGAAGGGCGCGTGCGGGCGGCGGCTGTCGGGGTGCTATTGGGAAGCAAGGAGGAGGGTGAGCGGCGGAAGGCGAGGGCGGTGTTGAACGATTTGGAGGAGCAGGCGCCGCCGGCGTTGACGGGTTTGCGGGGGTTGCGACCGGAGGACGAGGTTTGGCGATTGCGGATGCTGACGGAGGAGGTGGGGGAGTGGCGGCGAAAGGCCCGCGGGTGATTGATGCGCAGTTGGAGAATCGTGATTTGGTGCCGCGCTCGGGAAGGCGGGTAGGCGAGGGGAAGTCACCGGAGAGGCGGGTTTGCGATGAGGCCTATAGCGCGATGGTTGAGTTGTTACGAGGGCGGGAGGCGATGGAGGTGGAGATGAGGAGCTACTGGGAAGCGGCGATGGTGAGACGGGATGGGTTAATCCGGACTTCGCGGGCGGGAGCGGGCTGAAAGGGGTTGCTGCGAGAAAAGTGAGGTTGGTGCCCGGGGCGGGACTTGAACCCGCACACCCGTGAGGATAACGGATTTTAAGTCCGTTGCGTCTGCCGATTTCGCCACCCGGGCACGTTATCTGTCCCCCTAATTCTAGCGCTTCAGAGGGCGCATGCGCACCGGAAGTCTTGCTCCTCTCTCCGTAGCGCAGTCGGCCAACCGGTAAAAGCCATCAGTGGCCACATCACTTACGATAAGCTGATCTTTTACTCAGAGAAGTATCGGCGTCTGGGCGCATAGAACTGAATAGTTGCGATTTATTGGACCATGGGTTTTTCTATCAATGGGATTCCTCATTTCGTCTGTCTGCTGCTGGTGTGCCAGCGGTTGGGCGCGGAGGAACGCACCTTCCGGATTGGCTATGAACATGCCCCGCCTAACCAGATCGTAGACGCCGACGGGCGACCCTCCGGGCTAGCGGTCGAGGTGGTCGCGGAGGCAGCTCGGCGGGCGGGGATTCGACTTACCT
Organism: Bryobacterales bacterium; assembly: GCA_038220855.1. Taxonomy (GTDB): domain Bacteria; phylum Acidobacteriota; class Terriglobia; order Bryobacterales; family Bryobacteraceae. The sequence continues at coordinate 1,948 of JBBRIO010000027.1, forward strand.
GGGTCTACACTACGGGCGGCGCGGCGGCGGAACGGCTGGCTTCGCAGCAAGAGATTCTGCGCGCTGATTGCTCAGGAGCGGCGGATGGAGGGCTGATCTACGCCAACCCGACTACGCTCGATGCCCTAGTACCGGAGCCGAGTTGTGCCCCGGTCGGATTGCGGTCGATGCGGCTGGACGAGAGCGGCGGGCGGTTGAGTGTGGCGGCGCGGAGGACGGACGCGGAAGCGGTAATTGCGGCGGACCGGAATCGGGCGGCTATCGACGGCATGTGGGCGGACGGCACGATGCAGGGGACATTTCTGAAGTGGGTTGCAGCGACCAGTTTTGATCGGGAGACGCTCGAAAGGTTGAAAGACGCGCATCGGCGGAATCTGGCGTTGGGCGCGGCGGCGGCCACCGCCGGGGGATTGGCGCTGATCCTGGCCTACTTGGTCTGGCGGCTGCGCAGGACGCAGCGAGCGCAGTCGGACTTCCTGGCCTTGATGAGTCACGAGATTCGAACGCCGATGAACGGGATGCTGGGCATGGCGGAGCTTTTGGAGACGAGCGGGCTGCAACCGGGACAAGGGGAGCTGGTAGCCACGATGCGGGAATCGGGGGAGTCGCTGCTAACGATCTTGAACGAGATTCTTGACTCGGCGAAGCTCGAGTCGGGTCGGATGCTGTACGCTTCGGAACCGTTTGACTTGTGGGCGGTGGCGGAAGTGACGGCGGGAGCGTTCTGGGTCTCGGGTTGGCAGCGGGGCATCGATATCCGGGTGGAGATCGATGCCAAGACGCCACGCAGGGTGTTAGGGGATGGGGCGGCGGAGGGAGGGGTCACGATATTCGTGCGCGACACGGGGGCCGGGATCGCTCTTGAACAACAGGCGCGGATCTTTGAGCCGTTCCTGCAGGCGAATGATCGAACGCATGGAGGCACTGGGCTGGGCTTGAGCATCTGTAAGCGTCTGGCGGTTGGAATGGGCGGGCGGATTTCTGTCGAGAGTGCGCCGGGCGCGGCCGCGGAGCTTAAGGTATGGCTACCGCTGCAAGGGGAGCCCGTGAAACTCCCGACGGAAGGGGCGACCCTCCTGGTGCCGGACGGGCCGGAGGCTATGGAGCATTCGGTGCGGGTATTGGACGCAATCGGGCTACCGTGGCAAAGAGCGGATGGTGCGTTTCCCGCCGGAGAGGTGCAGTTCGCCTTATGGTTCGGCGCGGGTGGGCCGCCGCTGCAAGCAGGGGTGCGAATCTGCACCGTGGCGATGCCGGGCGGGACGACGCGGAGCGAATGGCCCGTGTTGAGTCTGCCGTTGCGGCCCTCGCGCTTACTGGACCAGATGGACTCGCCGCGGGAGGCGGCTCCTGTGAACCGCACAGAGTGCCGAGTGCTCGTTGTGGAGGACAACGCGGTCAACCGGCAGGTGGTGAAGGGCTTACTTGAACGGGGGGATGTACAGTGTTGTTGGCTGTCAACGGCTTAGAAGGCGTGGATCGGGCGCGCGAAGGGGGGTATGACCTGATCCTGATGGACTGCCTGATGCCGGAGATGGACGGGTGGCGAGCGACGGAGGCGATTCGGGCGTTCGAAGCGGGCCAAGCACAGAGCTATATCGTAGCGCTGACCGCAAATTCGTTTGCCGAAGACCGTGAGCGCAGCAAGGCGGCGGGCATGGACGATTTCCTGACGAAACCGGTGCGGTCGACCGACTTGCTGCGGGTGCTGGAAACGGCGCGGGCCCGGCGAGCGGGTTGAGCGCCGTCCGGCTACTTGGCGGAAAACTCGACGAGTTCCGAGACCGAATCCATCTTGACGGCACCGGTAGACTTTGAGACGACCTTGACCGCTCCGCCGGGGACAGCGTCGCTCGAGCAGGCGCGGGTGGTTGTCTTCATCCCGTTGGCGTCGGATTCCATTTCGTAACACTTACAGGCGATGGCCTTTCCGCCGATCGTGATGGTCTCGTTAGAGGCAACCGGAGCCTTTGCCGCTGGCGCTTTGGCCGGGGTGGCCGCGGTCTGCAGGGGAACATTGATCCGATTCTTCATCGATTGGCCCATCACCTTCGTCTCGGTTTCGACGACGGCGTTCTTGGCGTCAAGGCTAATGAGGGTTTGGGTCATCTCGGTAACGGTTTTGTTGCCGCCGACGGTAGTGGTGGACTTCATTTTGGCGTAGCTGCCGGGTTTGAAATTGGCCCAGGGGTGCTTCTCGGCAGCTTGGGCGAAAGGAAGCACCAGCAGAAACGCCGGGATCAAGAATCGTGTGGTCATGGTGATAGGTCTCCGTAACTATAGGGCGGAAACGGAAGGGGAAAATGATCATGGGATCGGAGAGGAGGAACGGCGGCACCGATTGATAGAAAAAGCTAAGACGGCACTGAGGGTGGTTTGGAGCCGGACCCGAGTAGCGGGAAGTGATAAGCTCCCGGCCATGAAACTCATTTTCGGGAAGTTGGCTGCGACGGCCGTTAGTTGGGGGCAGGGGCCATCGGTGGCTGTTTTTCAACAAGTGCTGCAGAAGCAGTATCCTTTCAGCGTTACGGGATTGATCCGGGATTATGGTCCGGGTTGCCCGGCGAATCGATTCTATGGGGACACCCGGCGGCTGCATCGAAGTGCGAGAAGAATCCGGCGACCGGGGTGTCTTCGGTTCCGCTGGCTAGTTTGAGCGGAAGCCGGGGATTGCGACCTCTGCGGCACCGGCGCAGCTCCATATAGGGCAGTGGGCTTGTTACGGGACAGGTGGACGATTGTTGGCGGGGCTCGCGTTTTATTTGTAGGCAGATGGTTCTTATCTGGATGGGGATAAGAAGCCGAGTGGCCGCTGGAGCCGGGATCAGGCTGCTGCGACCCTGACGTTTCGCGGAGGTCCGATGGATGGACAGATCGGGAAGGACGTAACGGGCCAAGGGATGAAGCTGACGAGCACGGTGAGCTGTGAGCCTTGGCGTTAGGAGGGGTTGAAGAGCAGTAAGTCGAGGCTGAAGGTGACGCGGGTCGCGGTCGGCGAGGTGGATTGGAGGGGGCGGTAGATTGCGAGGAGGATGTCGAGGACGGAAGCGGGGGGGAGGTCGGCGACGGTGGTGACGCGCTGGTGGGTCGAGAGAGTAAATGCGGGGCGGAAGGTTTCGACGGTGCGCTCGACGCGGTCTCGGGTGGCACCGCGTAGTTCGACGAGGTCCTCCGGTGCGGGGATGGCGACCAGGAGGCGGCCGTCAGGGCGAAGGACGCGGCGGAACTCGGGGGCGTTCATGCGAGCGGTGATGGAGAGGACGAGCGAGAAGGTGGCGTCGGCGTAGGGGATTTGGCGGTCGGCGTTGGCGACGATCCATTGGCACGAGGGATAGCGACGGGCGGCCGCGTCGACGGCAGGAACGGAGATGTCGATTCCATGGGCCTGGCAAGCAGACTGTTGGGCGAGGGAGCCGAGGTAGAAGCCGTCGCCGCAGCCTGCATCAAGGACGACGTCGTGGGCGGTTGGGGCGGCGAGAGTGGCGATGGCGGTGAGGAGGGGGTCGGTGACGCCTCGGTCGTGAAGTCGGCGACGGGCGGCGACGGCGGCGGCGGAGTCGCCGGGATTTTTGGAGCGGCGGTCCTGGGGTTGGAGCAGATTGGTGTAGCCGGTGCGGGCCACGTCAAAGGAGTGGCCGCGGGGGCAGAGGAGGCGGCGGTCCGCGGGGGCGAGGGCCTGTTGGCAGTCGCGGACGGGGCAAATGAGCATTGACCTGAGTTTAGCGAATGGGGGGTGAGGTATGATGCGGCAATGCAGGCACTGGTGATTGGCGGGACGCGGAATTTAGGTCCGGGAATTGTGCAGGAATTGGTGGGGAAGGGGTTCCGGGTGACCGTTTTTCATCGGGGGCAAACGGCGGCGTCTTTGCCGGAAGGGGTGGAGCGAGTGCTGGGGGATCGGCGGAACGAGGAGGACTTGAAACGGGCGGTGGGAGGGCGGGACTTTGATTTGGTGGTGGATACGACGTTGTACACGGGGCCGGAAGGGGAGTTGGCGGGGCGGGTGCTTGCGGATCGGGTGGGGCGGTATGTGATGTTGAGTACGGGCCAGGTGTACTTGGTGCGGGAGGGGTTGGAACGTCCGTTTCGCGAGGAGGACTATGAGGGTCCGGTGATGACGGATCCGGGAGTAGGGAGTGCGGATTATGGGGATTGGCTGTACGGGGTGGAGAAGAGGGCGGCGGAGGAGGCGCTGTTTGCGGCGGGGTTGCCGGTGACGGTGCTGCGGTTGCCGATGGTGAACAGTGAGCGGGACCACTACAGCCGGATGGCGGCGTACTGGGGGAGGCTCCTGGATGGCGGGCCGATATTGGTGCCGGCGGGGCCGCATCCGCGGTTGCACCATGTTTATGGCGGGGATGTGGCGCGGTGTATTGGAGTGCTGGCGGAGAGCGAGGTTGGGAGGGGCCGGGCGTTCAATCTGTCGCAGGATGAGGGGCCTGAGATCGAGGAATTTTTGGAGGAGTTGGCGCGGTTGGCCGGGAAGCCGTTACGGTTGGTGCGGGTCGCACGGGAGGAGTTGGAGGCGGCGGGGTTGCTGCTGGATTGCTCGCCGTTTAGTGGGCGGTGGATGTCGACGGTGGATAACGGGAGGAGTAAGCGGGAGTTGGGGATGGTATACACGCCTTGGCGGGAGTATGTGGCGGCGATTGCGAAGACGTTGCCGGACGGGGCCCGGCGGGATAGGCGGGAGTTGGAGTTAGAGTTAGGCCAACCCTAGTTCTTGCTTCTAGATGGAGCGGGAGATGGGATTCGAACCCACGACGTCCAGCTTGGGAACTTGCCCGTCATTTGGAAATAAAGAGCTCCTGCGTCCATGGCGTAAATCCTGACCATAGAAATCGGAGTACAAAAGTCGACCCGTTTAGGATGTGTCCCCGAGAGCGCCGGATTGCCTTCCAAAGAGGGGATCCATGGGGCAAGTATGCTCCGAAAATCGAGGGCTGGGAAGTGCTGGCAAAGTCCTGCGAGAGACCCACGGCGAGTTCGTCGTGTCGCGCTATCGGCTCAAGCAATTGGACGGAATTGCGTTGGTTCGCTCTAACCGGGAGAGCGGGCAGCAGGCGCTTGCGTTCTCCTTACGCCCATTCATCCTTTGCGATCTCCCCGTCCACAAACCGCCGCGTGACCAATTTCTCTTCGAGCGGCGGAACGGAAACTTCCTCCTCTAAATCACGGGGCATCCTCAATTCGGTTTGCCATTCGGGCAGGACCGTCTGGTTCTCATCTTTCTTGACACATTGGCCGTTCGCCAGAAAAGCCAAATCGTCCGATTTCGTTCCGCCGCGGAGGTGCTCGATTGCTTTGGCATGGCGAAAGGCGGGAAGGAGCATCGCCGGAATTTCGGCGCTTTCGAGCGCATCTTCGGCGCGACGATCTTCTTCTCGACAGAGTCAAGCCGCTCCACGGCGACCGTCGTGCACCGTAGCCGGTTCAGCTTCCTGCGGGAGGCCGAGATCTGGTACAGCCGGACGAATTCCACTACGACCGAGACAAATGTCATCACGTTGAGTGATGAATTCTATGCCGGGGTGTCCGGCCACCCGATCCCGGCCGATCTCGAAGTGATCAGACTTCTCGCCGCCGCCCCGGCACTTCTCGACCTCTTCATGGGACTGAGCTACCGCTGTTTCGTTGCAAAGAGTCCGGAGAGCATTCCCCTATTTGGCCCATTCGGATTGACGAAGCAGCTCGGCTGCGTCGAATACTCACGCCCAAGCCGATTTCGCGCGATGTTGGAACAATGGGTTCGAACAATCCGCAGCTTATGGCCCGAGTGTCCCGCATTTGTCAGCGCTGATGGGAGTAGGCTGAGAATCGCTTGTCGGGCCGCGATTCTGCCTATTCCGAAGCACCAAGTACCGGACAACGTCTCGGCTCTTGCTGCGTTGAATGAGTGGATCGCTAGGCCTGAGGCGGAGCGACTAGAATTCAAGGAAGCGAAGAACAATTTCCATTTCGAGCGCCTCGCCAAGTACTGTGCCGCCCTGTCAAAGGAGGGCGACGGTGCCATTGTTGTTGGTGTGACTGATCGCCGGCCGCGCCGGGTTGTCGGCACCACAGCGTTTGACGAAGAGAGTATCAAGGAAGGCAAGCCGCAGCCCAGTTTTTTAAGGACCGATGACTACCAGGTAATGCTCACCCTCAAAGGCCAGATCCAGAGCCCGGATCTTCTTCGATCTATTAAGAAAATTGGCCGTGAGCGCCTTTCTTCGTTTACGACTGAGGATGTTTTTGGTTCTCGATTCGATCCAGCGGGACGAGCCCATCCCTGACGCATTCAAGGAGCGCCGGGCCCATCTGGCCGGCGAGGGGATCATCGAGCGCGTTGGCGGGAGCGACCGCAGCAGCAGGTTTATCCTCTCTCGCAGCTTGTATAGTTTCATCGGGAAGCGCGGCGTTTATACATGAACCGAAGGCCTCGATCGTGAGACCAACAAAGCGCTGTTATTGCGGCATATTGACCAGAATGCCCCAGAGGGGAGCATTTATCAGGACCTGCAGCAAGTTCTTCCGACGCAGTCTCGAAATCAGGTTCAGCGGCTTTTACAGGAACTGAAAAGCGAGCGGAGAGTTCGCGTGGCAGGGACGCGGCGATATGCTCGCTGGTACCCTTCTGGCGGAACTCTTTGATTCGAACAACCTTGGTGTGATGCAAAGAAACGCAATGCAAGAACCACAAACGGTTTCTAATCAATCGATCACTTCTATGCATCGTCTATTAAGACCGGCCGATGGTTTTTGCATCAAAGACAGCCTCATTCCGCCTTGTTCATGCCGCCAATCCGATAGCCCATATCGGAATAGCCGCGGAGCCGCCGTTCGTACATCCGCGCGAGCATCCGGACATTGACGTCGACGTAATCATAAACCTGAACAACCCGCTTGTTGTCGTGCAGGCGATGCAGACGTCCCACATACTGCTGTAGCGTTCCCTTCCACGAAATCGGCATCGCCAGGAAAAGCGTGTCAAGGCGTGCATCGTCGAATCCCTCGCCAGCGTAGCTGCCTGTCGCAAGAATCACACGGGGCTCCGATTCAGGAATCGCAGCTAATCGCTCCCAGATCGCCTTTCGTTGTTTGGCGGCCATTCCGCCCCGGAGTACGAGAACGTGTTGGACCCGTCCGCCCAATGCGGATGCAAAATACGCCAGATGTTCCGTTCGCCCTGTCAGCAAAAGCGGGGACCGGCCGCCCGCCACCGAGACCATCATGTCGGCAACAATTTGCTCATTGCGGTCAGCATCTTTTACCACTTCGGCATACAGGTCCTGAATGCTTTCATCCCCAGCCGGTCCGGTGCCGGTGAAGGCGGTGGAACGAGGGAAAACTACGTGGTCAAATGGGTTCTGCTCCGTCATCGTCCGGGCAGCCATGGCGTAGCGAATGGGCCCGCACTGCATGAAGATGATCGGTTGATGCCCATCCTTCCGGACCGGCGTCGCGGTCAGCCCCAGGATGTATTTTGCTTTTGCCGCCGCCAGCACCTTTTCAAAGGTCACAGCCGAGAGATGATGGCATTCGTCGACTATGATATGCCCATACTCCGCGACGAAATCCTTTACCGCGTGATCCTGATAAAGACTCTGCACGATAGCAACATCGATCAGCCCCTTGCGCTTCGTCTTGCTCCCGCCAACCTGTCCGATCTCATCAATAGGCAGTTCCAGAAACATCGCCAACCGCTCCCGCCACTGGTCCAACAACTGCTGCCGGTGGACGATCACGAGCGTGTTGACAGCCCGCCTCGCAATCAACCAGGAAGCTATCGCGGTCTTACCAAAGGCGGTTGGCGCGCTCACGACACCCTCATCATGCTGCATAATCAAGTCCACCGCTTCAGCTTGGTGCACACGAAGCGTTCCCTGAAACGAGCAAGAAAGCGGAGCCCCGGCACACCGTTCGTCTCGCGTTTTCATTTGAATGCCGTAGTCCTTGAACAAAGCGGCGACTTCCTGCAAACAGCCCCGCGGCAGCGCCAAATGCCGGGCAAGATCTTCGCCGCACGATACTACACGAGGCTTGCCAAACGTCGGCAAGCGCATCGCCTGCGCTTTATAAAACTCAGGGTTCTGAAAGGCCGCGATCCGCAGGAGCCTGTTCATCATTGCTGCCGGGAGGCCCTGCTTCTCAATGAATATTTGATTGGCGCGGACGACATGAGCCTCGCGTGGGAAGGGCCCGTCCATCCGCCTATCCGGGCGCTTGCGCGACGGCGGCAGTGTCCAAGGGTCGGGGATGTCGGCATCGTCCATCAAGCTGATCCGGACCCCGATGATGTCGCCCTGCTTTTGCGCCTCCGCCACAAGGCTTTCCAGGTCAGAAAGGCTGAGCCGCTTAACGCCCAGCAAAAAGGTCCACTGATCCGGGCGTGGTTCCAGGTCGGCATTGACGAAGACGCTCCGGCCCTCGTTGCGCGGCTTCCGCTGCAAGGGAAGGGCGATTAGATTTCCGAAGCCTCCTTTGGGTAGTGTGTCCTGATTCGGGAAGAACCGGTCATAGGAATCGAGCCCGATCTGGTGCCGGCTCTCCATCGTCTGCGTGAGCAGGAATGCACCGAGACGCCGCGCCAAACTTCCCGGAACGTTCTTCTCAAAAAAGATCCACACGTGACCGCCATTGCCAGAACGGGAGACCTCCAGATACGCTGGCACGTCAAACTTCTCGCAGGTTTTCAGAAACGCCGCCGTATCGTCACGCCATAGCGCCTTATCGAAATCCGCAGCCAGAAACCAGCAAGTTTCGTCCTGCAATAGCGGGTAGATCCCGATTGTTAGCTTTCCCTGAAGATGGGCTCGCACGGCCTCGTCGTCCAGCACAAAGTACTTTCTTGTCTCCCGATCAACGCGTTCTTTGTCCGTTTGCGCAGCGGCGTTGTATGCCCGCCAATCCCGGTCCGATCGAGGCATGTATCCTTTGCGTCCATCCGTCCGCTCCCAGCGGACGGCATAGACGTCTTCGCGCCCACGGAACAGGCTTCGAAAGATGCGGATCTTCTCCGTCTCTGAGAGTGACGGTGGCAACGGTTCGGGCGTCTCGGCGACCACCTCCGGTGCGTCGGCCGGGATGCCCTGTCGAACCAGCAACTCTCGCAATCTCCGGTTCTCAGCCAGTAAGGCGGTGAGCAGATCGTCTTTTCCCATGGAATAGCGCTGCACCTATCTTGCCATTCCGGGCCGCGCTGCTGCGGCGAATAACGCCCAGCCTACCCGTGACCGTTCGCGCAAGTTGGCGCGCGGCAGAACCAGCAAGGCATTGAAAAAACTCCGATTGCCCGCTGTGCTCCGATTACTGGGTTTGCAATTGGGGAGTGGCTGTAACCTACCTGGAATCAACGCTTTGCAGTGTCGACGTTCAGCTCACATGAAAAAAGCGCCCAATCGGGCACCCTGAGCACACTGTAAGTCATTGATTCTGAATGGAGCGGGAGATGGGATTCGAACCCACGACGTCCAGCTTGGGAAGCTGGCATTCTACCACTGAATTACTCCCGCTCAGCGCCTTGCAACCCCTTCATCATACCTCACCATTTCCATTTTCGCAGGAACTCGATGAACCGTTTTTGAACCGGCAGCGCATGGTGTCCTCGAACCTGGGCGTACCCAATCCGACGCACCGCTTTCGGCTCCAGCGGCACCAGTTTGCAGTGCAGCGCCTCCGGAGTCGTCAACCCCGGCACTATACTCACCCCAAATCCATTCGCCACCAACGAGAAAATACTCGCCAAATGGTCGCTCTCAAAAAATCTGCTGAAACTGAACCTTTGCACTACTGCAAACCGTCAACAAGTCGTCCCGCAAACAGTGCCCCTCCCGCAGCAACAACATCCGCTCCGCCGATAGCTGCGGCAATGCCAAAGCGCTCACCCCCGCCAACGCATGATTCATCGGCACCGCCACCATCAGCGGCTCCCGAAAAGCTCACTGCACACAATCTCCGGCTGCTTAAAAGGCAAAGCTAAGATCGCCAAGTCCACCTGCCCGCTCCGCAGCCCCTCAATTAACTTCTCCGTCGTCGACTCCCGAATATCCAGATCAACCATCGGAAACTGCGTCCGAAAAACCGCCATCGGTCGAGCCATCGCGTACGGCAGCACCGTCGGAATCACCCCCACCGTCAGCCGTCCCCGATCCGCCTGCTGCAGACTCGCCAGTTGCTTTTTCGTGTCCGTCACCTGACGCAGAATCTCTTCCGCCCGCACCCGCAACCGCTCCCCATACCGCGTCAACTTCACCCCCCGCCCCAGCCGATCAAAAAGCGGCACCTGCAACGTCTCTTCCAGTCGCTTGATCTGCAGCGAAAGCGACGGCTGCGCCACGCCCTCCTCATCCGCCGCTCGCACAAAACTCCCCGTTCGAGCTACCGCCAAAAAATACCGAAGCTGCTACAATTCCACTACGGACGCCCCCCAAATCGACCAACCATCTCCCCATCATACGGGTCCAGCACCAACTTGGGCCACCATTGCCGGCCCGGCAATTGCCTACACTAAGGCATGTTCCGTATTCTCGCCCTCCTGGCCTTCACTTTGCCCCTTTTCGGCCAACCCTCCCCCGCTCTGCGCGGATTGAGCCGCCAATTTGAAGATCTCGTCGACCAAGTCGACCCCGCCATCGTCCAAATCGTCACCCGCGGCTTCGGCTCCGCCCCGGAAGGCCCCGGCAATCTCCTCCGCTCCTCCCGCGGCAGCGGCAGCGGCGTCATCGTCGACCCCGCCGGGTACATCCTCACGAACGCCCACGTCATCGGCGGCGCCCGTCGCGTTCAAGTCCTCCTTCCGCAAGCCTCGGAAGACACCACCCCCGGTCACAGCCTCCTCAAGCCCACCGGCAAACTCATCCCCGCCGAGGTCATCGGACTCGACCGCGAAACCGATATCGCCATCCTCAAAATTCCCGGCTCCAAGCTCCCCACTCTCGCCTTCGGCGACTCCGACAAAATCCGCCAGGGCCAAATCGTCTTCGCCTTCGGCAGCCCCTTCGGCCTCGAAAACTCCGTCACCATGGGCGTCGTTAGCTCCGTCGCCCGCCAAGTCCGGCCCGATGACCCCATGGTCTACATCCAAACCGACGCCTCCATCAACCCCGGCAACAGCGGCGGACCCCTCGTCGACGCCGATGGCCGCCTCGTCGGCATCAACACCTTCATCCTGTCCCAAAGCGGCCGCAACGAAGGCGTCGGCTTCGCCGCCCCGTCCAACATTGTCCGCGCCGTGTATGAACAAATTCGCGAATTCGGTCGGGTTCGACGGGGCCAAATCGGCGTCGTTGCCCAAACCATCACGCCCCCCCTGGCCGAAGCGCTCAAGCTGCCGCGCGACTGGGGAGCCATCATCGCCGACGTCGCCGACGACAGTGCCGCCGCCGCCGCGGGCCTCGAACCCAAGGACATCATCGTCACGCTCAACGGCAAAACTATCGAAAACGCCCGCCAAGTCGGCGTTAACATCTACCGCCAAGCCGGCCAAACCATCACCCTCGAAATCCTCCGCGGCGGCCAAAAACTCGAAAAACGCGTCGCCGTCCTCGAACGCCCCCGCGACCCGGAACGCATCGTCGGCCTTCTCCAAGGGCAGACTTCTCGCGTCTCCAAACTTGGCATCCTCGCCGTCGACCTCGACGAAAAAGTAACTCCCATCCTCGGCCCCCTCCGCCGCCTCCGCGGGGCCGTCGTCGCCGGCGTCGTCCTCGATCTCGCGGTCGATGAAAATCGCCTCCTCCAAGGCGACGTCATTTACGAGATCAACGGCGACCCCGTCAGCGGCGTTGCCGACCTCCGCGACAAGACCGCGTCCCTCGCCCACGGCCAAGTCGTCGCCCTCCACATTGAACGCCAAGGCCAACTCCAACTCCTCCTCTGGGAAGTCGACTGAAGCTGCATGTTAAACTAAACCTTGATTTCTGAGGGTTCCATGCCACTTCTCCGCTACGAAACCAAAAGCGGCATCGCGGTCACCAGGAACCTGAGCAAGGTCCCCTACAAAAAGGGCCTCCGTAGTTTGCTTCAGGACCTGGACCGCTTTCGCGGCTTCTATCTTTCCTCGGGTTACGAGTATCCCGGGCGGTATTCCCGCTGGGATATTGCCTCGATGAAACCGCCCCTCGAGGTCGTAGCCTGGGGCCGAAAGGTAGAATTCCGAGCCCTCAACCGTCGCGGAGCCGTCCTCTGCCAGATGTTCGCCCAGTTTCTGGCCGGCCATCCCCATTGGGAGTCGCTGGCCGAAACGCCCACTGGCCTCGCCGGCACCCTCAAGCCTCTCCCTGACTTCTTCCCCGAAGAAGAGCGCTCCAAGCAGCCCTCCGTCTTCTCCATCCTGCGAGCCATCGTCGAAGAGTTCCGCCATCCCGAAGACTCCCGCCTCTCCTTCGTCGGAGCCTTCGGCTACGACCTGTTGTTTCAGTTCGATCCCATCACTCTCCGCCTGCCCCGCGGCGATCGAAAGGATCTTCACCTTTTCTTCTGCGACAGCATCTTCTACGTCGATCGCAAAAAAGAGGCGATCGAACGATACACCTACGAGTTCTCCCTCGGCGGCCTGACCACCGCCGGTCTACGCTCCGACGCTGATCCCGTTCCCGTTCCGCCCGCTCTCCCCCCGGCCCCGGTCTCGAGCAATCACACCCCGGCCGAGTACATGGCCAACGTCGACAAGGTACGCGCCCGCATGAAGGTCGGCGACTATTACGAAGTCGTCCTCCGCCAAACCTTCTCCACCCCCTACGCCGAAAAACCGTCCGTCCTCTTCCAACGGATCCAGCAAGCCAGCCCCTCGCCCTACGAGTTCCTCCTCCAATTGGGTGAAGAGCAGCTCATTGGTGCCAGTCCAGAAATGTTCGTCCGCGTCGAAGGGCCCCGCGTCGAAACCTGCCCCATCTCCGGCACCGCCCGCCGCACCGGCGATCCCATGATCGATGCCGAAGCCATCAAAAACCTCCTCGCTTCCGCCAAAGAAGAAAGCGAACTGACGATGTGTACCGACGTCGACCGCAACGATAAATCCCGCGTCTGCGTCCCCGGCTCGGTTCAGGTCATCGGTCGCCGTCTCATCGAAAGCTACGCCGGGCTTTTTCATACCGTCGACCACGTCGAAGGCCTCCTCATGCCCGGCTTCGACGCTGTCGACGCCTTTCTCTCTCACATGTGGGCCGTCACCCTCATCGGCGCGCCAAAAAAAGCCGCCTCCCAGGAGATCGAAAACCTCGAAAAGGATGCCCGCGGCTGGTACGGCGGGGCCGTCGGCATGCTCTCCCTCAACGGAGACATCAACACCGGCATCACCATTCGCACGGTTCACTTGAAGGACGGCCTGGCCGCCTACTCCGCTGGTGCCACCCTCCTCTACGATTCCGACCCGGCGAGCGAAGAACAGGAAACGCAAATCAAGGCGACCGGATTCTTCCGCGCCCTAGCGATGGGCAAACCCACCCCCGCCCCGGCGGAGCCGCCCCCGCAACGCGGAGCCGGCCTCAAACTCCTCCTCGTCGATAACGACGACTGCTTCGTTCTCACCCTCGCCAACTACGCCCGCCAAACCGGAGCCGAAGTCGTCACCTACCGCGCCGGCCTCGCCCAATCGAAAATCGACGAGATCGATCCCGACCTGATTCTCGTCTCACCTGGCCCCGGCCGGCCGGAGGACTTCGGCGTCCCCGCTCTCGTCCGCTTCGCCGCCGAATCCGGCTATCCCGTTTTCGGCGTCTGCCTCGGCCTCCAAGGCATCGTCGAAGCCTTCGGCGGCGAACTCGGTGTCCTCGATTACCCCATGCACGGCAAGCCGTCCCTGGTTCGTCACCAAGGCCTCGGCTGCTTCGACGGTCTCCCCGACCCCCTCAAAGTCGGCCGCTACCACTCCCTCTACGCCATCCCCGAAAAGCTGCCGTCCTGCTTTGAAGTCACCGCCCGCAGCGAAGACGGCGTCATCATGGGCGTTCGCCACAAAGAACTGCCCATCGAAGCTGTCCAGTTTCATCCCGAATCCATCCTCACGATGGAGAACAAAGCCGGCGTCCGGATGATCGAAAACATGGTCCGCCTCTGCCGCGGGGCCAAAGTCCGGCGCTTGGTTACCGGATGAAACTCCGCTGGGCCATCTTCGCCGCCACCGCCGGCCTCGCCGCCTTTTTCGCCATCGATTTCTGCAATCTCGTCTACCGCTGCGGCTGCCAAGGCGTCTTTGGCGCCGGAGCCTTGCACTGCAATATCCACGACGCCCATGCCATGAAACACTGCCCCTGGTGCACCCATGGCGGCGTCGGTTTCGTCGCCGGCATGCTTCCCGTCTTCATCACGCAAGGCTGGCTCGCCTTCACCAAGCGCCCCTTCGGCTCCTGGTCCAGGCTCCTCGGCGGGTGGATCGCCTTTCCTGTACTAGGGGGAATCGGAGCGCTCCTAGTAGGAATTGCCCAGAAGTACTGGGCCTAAACGCTATTGCTGATCCCAAACCAACGGACTATGCTGATTACTGTACACCCCTGGAACCCTTAATGAATATCTCAGACGCCATCTACGTAATTTCCCTCATAATCGTGATCTGGATAGCCATTGAGATCGGCGGCGGCGGCGGTGGAAAGCGGTCGCGCCAGCCCGTTTATTGATGGCACCCGACGTCATCGTTATCGGCGGCGGCGTAGCCGGTTTATCGGCCGCGGCGGCGCTCGGCTCCGCCGGTTTCCACGTGGATCTACTCGAAGCGAGGCCCCATCTGGGCGGACGAGCCACCTCTTACGCGCTCCCCAACACCGGAGTCGTCGATAACTGCCAGCATATTCTACTCCGTTGTTGCGTCAATCTCCTCGATTTCTACGGCCGCATGGGCGTAGCCGACCGCGTCGAATTTTCCGGTGACATTCCTTTCATCGAACCCGGCGGACGCACCTCCCACTTCAAGCGCGGCCTCCTTCCCGCCCCCCTCCATTTCACCGAATCTTTCCTGAAAATGCCCTTTCTTTCCTGGGGCGATAAGGTGGGCGTCGCCCGGGCTTTCCTGGCCATATTGTGGGAACGCAGCCGGCGAAAAGATCTCGAAGAGATCTCCATGCTCGATTGGCTTCGCGAAAAGCAGCAAACTCCCAACGCCATTGAGCGCTTCTGGCGCCAAGTCCTCGTCAGCGCCATCAACGAGGAGCTCGACCGCATGGCCGCCATCCATGGCTTCCAGGTCTTTTGGCTCGGTTTTCTCGCCTCCTCCACCTCCTACGAAATGGGCGTGCCCTCCGTACCCCTCGTCGATCTTTACACCTCCCCCGCCTGGGCCAAGATGCCGAACGTCGCCGTCCGTACCCGCATGCCCGTCGACAAGGTACTAGTCAGCGACGGCCAAGCCCATGGCGTCGTCGTCGCCGGGCAGGAACTCCCCGCCCGCGTCGTCCTTTCCGCCGTCCCGTTCGAGAAAATCAACGCGCTCGCTCCCGAAGCCGGCGTCGATCTCTCCGCCTTCACCCACTCCTCCATCACCGGCGTCCACTTCTGGTTCGACCGTCCCGTCACCGATCTCCCCCACGGTACCCTCCTCGACCGTAACCTCCAATGGTTCTTTTCAAAGGAAGGCGGCCGGTATCTCCAACTCGTCGTCAGCGCCTCGCAGCCCTGGCTCAAGCTCCCCCGCCAGCAGGTCATCGATCTTGCCCTCGCCGAACTCGTCGAATTCCTGCCCGGCGTCAAGTCGGCCAAGCTTGTCAACGCCCAGGTCGTCAAGGAAGCCCGCGCCACTTATAGCGCCCTCCCCGGCCTCGGCAGACACCGGCCCGGCAATCGCACCAAAATCGCCAATTTCGTCCTCGCCGGCGACTGGACCAACTCCGGATGGCCCTCCACCATGGAAGGCGCCGCCCGCTCCGGCTACAAGGCCGCCGAAGTTGTTACCGAAATCCTCGGCCGGCCCCAACGGTTTCTCTTGCCCGATATCGCATAATAGAAGGTATGATCCTGCGGCGTATATTGCTGATGGCCCTCTTCACCCTGCCCGTCTGGGCCGACCCGCCCATGACCAAGCTCCGCGTCGAGGTCCGCAAGGCCTCCAACGACAAACCCGTCGAACGAGCCAGCGTCATCGTCCGCTTCGTCGAAGGCCGCAGCGCCGTCAAGCTCGGCAAGAAGATCATGACCTCCTACCAGCTCAAAACCAACCAGGAAGGCGTCGCCATGATCCCGCCCATCCCTCAAGGCAAGATCCAGGTCCAAATCATTGCCAAGGGTCTCCAAACCTTCGGCCAGATCTTCGACATCGGCGAGGAAGAAAAAACCGTCGAGATCAAGTTAAACGATCCGCAAGCCCAGCACTCGGTTCACCAGTAAAGGCAGCCGATGCTCGCCGCCCTTCTTGAATCGACCATCGATCGTGAAATCGTCTTCCTCCGCGCTTTGGCGGCTACCCAAGCCGTCCAAGTTCCCAAACCCGCTGCTTGGTCACCCAAGCAGGAACTAGGCCATCTCCTCGACTCCGCCGTCAATAATCACGTCCGCTTCGTCAACGCCGCTCTTGCCGGCGCATACACTGGACCCGGCTATGATCAGAATGCCTGGGTCGATCTCCATGGCTATCAATCCATGCCCTGGCTCGAGCTCATCGACCTCTGGTACGACCACAATCGACTCCTCGTCCAACTCGTCCGCCGCATCCCCGCCGACCGCTTGGCCAGCGTTTGCACGATCGGCGACGATGCCCCCGTTACCCTATCGGCGCTGATCGGCGACTACATCCTTCACATGCGGCATCACATCGATCACCTCCTCGCCCGGGTGAACGTTACTCGCTATCCACAATAGCGATACATTCGATTTCGACTCGGACGTCGCGCGGTAACCGGGCCACCTCCACCGTCGACCGTGCCGGCGGGTTCGTCGCGAAATAGCGCGCATAAACCGCGTTCATCGCCGCAAACTCGCCCATGTCTTTCAAAAAGACCGTCGTCTTCACGACCTTCCCCAGCGACGAACCACATGCCGCCAACACGGCCGCCATATTCTCCAGCACCCGCTCAGTCTGCGCGCTGATGTCGCCGTCAACGACCTGCACCGTCGCCGGATCCAGCGGAATCTGGCCCGACAGATAAGCCATGCCGTTGTGGACGATCGCCTGCGAATACGGGCCAATCGCGGGAGGGGCGGAAGGGGTAGCGATAATGTTCATGAACTCTCTAGCCTACTACGGCATCGCCAACGTGCCCACAAGTTCCTGCACGCCGGCAA
>JBBRIO010000028.1:0-18832 GCA_038220855.1 Bryobacterales bacterium
GATCCGATCTAACTTGTTCAGGTAGATGTTAGCCAACAGCGGTGAAATCACTCCGCCCCGCGGGGTCCCCGCCAGCGTTTCTCTCACCGTGCCATCCTCCATCACTCCAGCTTCCAACCATTGGCGAATTAACTTCAAGACCCTTCGATCCGAGATCCGCTCCTTCACCAACTCCAGCAAGGTCTCCCGCTGAATGTTGTCAAAGTAGCCTTGAATGTCCGCATCCACGACAAAGTTATAGCCCCGGTTGCCCGCTTCGCGGATCGCTTCCAGTGCCTGGGTCGCGCTTCTCCGCGGACGGAATCCATAGCTCGACGCTTGAAAATCCGCCTCGAAGATTGGCTCGATCACCAACTTCGCCGCCATCCGCACCACTCGATCCCGCACCGTCGGTATCCCCAACGGCCGCTGCTTCCCATCCGCTTTCGGTATCTACCGCCGCTTCACCGGGGAAGGGCGATACCGGCCTGCCCGGAACGCCGCTTCGATCTCCTGTAAAAACTCCTCAGGCCCTCGTCGTTCGATTGCCTGGATCGTCTCGCCATCAATCCCCGCCGCGCCGCCGTTACTACGCACTCGTCTCCATGCTTCCCATAGAACGTCACTCCTATAGATCCGGTCGTACAACGCATGGAACCGCCGTGTCTTACTCTGCTTGGCACACATCCATAGTCTGCGTTGGAGTTGTCGTACTTTTTCATTGGGGTTATTGGTCATCGCTGACATGCCCTCGCACTTACCTCCTCACAGACGCGATCAAAGCAGGGCCCCTTCCCTCCAGCGCGTTTTGCTGCACGCCTTCACAGGTACTACTGGCCCTTCGGACTCCATCCCGGCTCCTGGCGACTTCAGCCTTCCTGCTTTATACGCCCCGTCTTTGCCCGACGTTGTTACTGCATGGGCTGCCAGGTAGGGTCTCTCCTGTTCCGCATTGTTCTTTCCCAACGTGCCACCGCCTGCGACCCCGGGGAGATCCATCATTCGTTCCGGTTCTCCAGAATGCTGTCTATTGCCTTCGCCGTGACATGAGCGGCTCGGCCCTCCCAAACACCTTTCGGCTGAGAATTTGACGAGGCTATTGCGTTGAATTCAGTCATTGTTGCGGCCCGCTGGTTTGCTCCCTTCTCTTTCAAAGGCTTTCGACACTCCGCTTCGGTCGGTCGGATCTCTCCTCCCGCCGGGAGTCTGCTACCGGGCGCTCCGGCGCTTACCCGGACAGGACTTGCACCTGTGAGAACAACGCGTCTTTCAGGACGCACCATGACGATGATGCTAAATACACCCGCCGGCGACGCCTACACTTTGTCGCAGTATGAAGCGATGTTCGGGGCCGCTGGGTTCGAGTCGACCCAGCTCGTTCCCACCGGCGAACTGCCCGAGCAGATCCTGGTCAGCATTCGTCGTTAAAAACCACTAATATAGGGGCAGTGATCCTCCGGACTTTTATCGTCACTGCTTCTCTCTTTCTGCTTCTCAGCCAGAAGAGCGTCAACACGCCTAACGAGACCTACTTCACCGCTAAGGTGGTGCCAGCGCTTGAGAAGAGCGGCTGCCAAAACTGCCACGGTTCGAACGGGGTGGCCAGCGGCACGCGGTTCCGGTTCCCGGAAGAAGGCGCGAGCAACGAGGAGCTACAACTCTTCGGGAAGTCGCTGCACGTTCTGATTGATCGCTCCGACCTTTCGAAGTCGATTTTGCTGAACAAACCCACGCGCCGGGTCACCCACGGCGGCGGCCTGAAGATCACCCCGGGTTCCGCCGAAGAGGCGACCCTCCGCACCTGGATCGACTATCTTGCCAGCCACACCAAGCCAGACGACCGCTTCCTGCTCGGGCAACGCAAGTTCGAAGCCCGCCCCGTGCTGCGACGGTTGACGCATCTCCAGTACAACAACACCGCCCGCGATCTCCTGGGCGATGATAGCCGCGTCGCCGACCAGTTCCCCCCGGAAGACTTCGTCGGCGGTTACCGCAATCAGTTCCAATCGCAATCCATCTCGCCGCTGCTCGCCGAGGCGTATGGCGCGGCTGCCGAAAAGTTGGCCCGCTCCGCCTTCCGCGGCGGCGACACGCACGGCCTCATCCCGTGCAAGACCCAGGACGCCGCCTGCCGCCAAAAGTTCCTCCGGACCTTCGGCGCCAAGGCCTTCCGCCGGCCCCTTCTCGAAGCGGAATTCGCCCGTTACGAGAAGCTGTTTCTAAGCGAGAAGTCCTTCCTGGGCGGGGCGCAACTAGCGCTCGAAGCGATGCTGCAATCGCCGAACTTTCTCCTCCGAACCGAGAACGGGGCCGAGCCGAGTTGGCGGCCTTACGAGACGGCCAGCCGTCTCTCCTATGCCCTCTGGAACTCGATGCCCGACGCCGAACTCCTCGCCGCCGCCGCCCGGGGGGAACTCAATACCCGCGAGGCCGTCGAAAAGCAGGCCCGACGCCTTCTCGCGTCCCCGCGCGCAAAGGTCACCGTCGACGAGTTCGTCGCTGAATGGCTTCGTTTCGATCAACTCCTGGACGCCGTGAAGGAGCGCAGCGAGTTCCCCATGTACTCGGCCGAACTCACCGTCGCCATGACCGAGGAGACCCGCCGTATGGTCGCCGACCTCGTTTGGCGCGACCAGGATTTTACCCAGCTTTTCTCCGCCGAACACAGCTTCATCAATACGAGCCTGGCGCAGCTCTACAAGTTGCCCACCCCGAAGAATGAGTACGACCGCGTCGCTCTCCCTGCCGAGACGGGCCGCGCCGGCATCCTGGGCCAAGCCATGTTCCTCTCGGCCACATCGAAGCCAGCCGACACCAGCGTCACACAACGCGGCCTCTTCGTACGCGAACATTTTCTGTGCCAGGAAGTCCCGCAGCCGCCGCCCGGCGTGAATGCGAATCTGCCCAACCTCGATAAGGGCAAGCCGATGACCAACCGCGAACGGCTCGCCATGCACTTGAATAACGAAAGCTGCGCAAGCTGCCATACGCTCGTCGATCCCATCGGCCTGGGCCTCGAAAAGTACGACGCGATTGGCCAATTCCGGCCGAAGCAGAAGCTTACCTTTCGACCAGCTCGCAAGGAAGATGGCGAACTCGTTAAGGTGGAGCTCGATATCGACGCGACCGGCTACGTCTCCGGCATCCCAAACTCGGCGTTCTCCACGCCGCGCGAACTTGGTAAAATTTTATCGGCTGCTCCGCAGTGCCAGCAATGCGTGGCCAAACAGCTTTTCCGCTACTATACGGGCCGTCACGAGAACGCGCGTGACGCCGTCGTTATCGACCGGGCCTTTGCCGATTTCCGCAGCTCCGGATTCCACTTCCGCGAGTTGATGGTGAGCCTACTCAAGTGGAGCGTCTTTCCTCCGGAGTCCTGATATGTCTTCCGTTCACACAAAAGACCGTTCGCTTTCGCGGCGCTTTCTGCTCCGCGGCCTCTCCGGAGTCGCCATCGGCCTCCCCCCGCTCGCGGCGATGTTTAACGCGAATGGCACAGCCTACGCGGCCACCAAAGTCGCGCCGCCGAACCGCTTCGTCCTCTGGTTCAATGGCAACGGCATCCCCGAGAAGTACTGGATCCCCACCGAGACCGGGGCCGACTTCATGATGACGCCATGCCTGGCCCCTTTGGCTCCGTTCCGCAACGACATTCATATCGTCACCGGCCTTGATAACCCCTCCGCCCGACTCCCCGGACCCGGCAACGACCATCACCGTTCCATGGCTTCGCTGATGACCGGCACCCAGTTCACCGGCCGTGGTGCCGGCGGCCCGTCCATCGATCAGGTGGTTGCCACCAAAGTCGGCAGCGATACCCGCTTCCGCTCGCTGCAAGTCGGCGTCTCGCAGGAGTCGTTCGGCGAGAGCATTCAGCGCAATATGAGCTGGGCCGGATACGACCGCGCCCTGCCGCCCGAGATGCTGCCGAACAAGCTTTTCGATCGCCTCTTCGGAGCCCGGGAAGCGGGTTGGATCAGCCGCAAGAAGAGCGTTCTGGATGCCGTGCAGGAAGACGCCGCCGGGCTGCGCAAGGCGCTCGGCAAGGAAGACGCGAC
This sequence comes from Bryobacterales bacterium, assembly GCA_038220855.1. Classification (GTDB taxonomy): domain Bacteria; phylum Acidobacteriota; class Terriglobia; order Bryobacterales; family Bryobacteraceae. Next base: position 4,038 of record JBBRIO010000028.1, read on the forward strand.
TCGCATCGACGAGCATCTTTCGTCCATCCGCGACGTCGAGCGCGCCATCGCCAGCCTGCCGCCGAACTACCGCCGCGTCGACCCGCCGGAAGCCGAAGGCGACATGAAGGATTGGCCCCGGATCGCCAAACTGCAGAGCGAGTTGCTGGTTCACGCCTTCGCCAGCGGCCAGACTAAGGTTGCTTCCTACATGCTCACCAAGTGCCAAGGCCTGTCGCGCTTCCCCTGGCTTGGCCATACCAACGGCCGGCACCATGACTATTCCCACAACGTCGGCAAGGCGGCCGCCAACAACGGTCTCGAAGGTCTTCGCATCCAGCGCGACATCTGCCGTTGGCACGCCGAAGAGTTCGCTTGGCTCCTCGGGCGTCTGAAGTCGGTGAAGGAAGGCGACGGTAACCTGCTCGATCGGACGTGCCTCATCTATGTCCACGAACACGCCGAAGCGAACGACCATAAGAACAATGGCCTTTCCGCCATTGTTGCCGGCCACGCAGGCGGTCTGCGCACCGGCCTGCATACCCGGACCACCGGCACGGTCGCCGATCTCTACATGGCCGCCGCCAACAAGGCCATGGGCGTCGGGCTCACCAAGTTCCCCAGCGGCTCCCGCGAAATTCCTGAGATTTTTGGATGAACCGCCGCCAGTTCCTCGGCAGCCTCGCCTCCGCCGCCGCCCTGCCCGCCCAGCCGAAACGACCCAACATTTTGCTGATCCTGGCCGACGACCTCGGCTACGAGTGCCTCGGCTCCTACGGGGGGAATAGCTACAAGACGCCGAATCTGGACCGCATGGCTGCCGATGGCATACGCTTCCGCTACGCCTTCGCCCAGCCTCTCTGCACTCCCACCCGGATGCAGTTGATGACCGGCAAGTACAACTTCCGCAACTGGCAAGCCTTCGGCATCATGGACCCCAAGGAGCGCACTTTTGGACATTTGTTCCAAGAGGGCGGCTACCGCACCGCCATCGCCGGGAAGTGGCAGTTCTGGAGCTACAACCCGCCGGACTTCGAACCCGAATGGCGCGGCAAAGGCCAGAAGATTGAAGACGCCGGCTTCGACGAACACTGCGTCTGGCACGCCGCCCATACCGAAGACAAAGGCTCCCGTTATGGGGACCCAACAATCTATACCAACGGCAAACTCGAAACCAAATTGAAGGACAAGTACGGTGACGATCTGTTCGCCGATTTCCTGCTCAACTTCATCAAGAAGCCGGACCCCAAACCCTGGTTCGCCTATTGGCCGCTCGCTCTCACGCACGATCCGTTTGTTCCCACGCCGGACAGCCCTGAGTTCAACGGCCCCAACCGGCTCAAAGCCGACAACCGATTCTTCAAGGACGAAGTCGAGTACATGGACAAGGTCGTCGGCCGCTTGCTGAGTCAGGTCCCGGCCGACACCCTGGTCCTCTTCTTCGGCGACAATGGCACGAATGGTTCGATCACCAGCCAACTGAACGGAAAGCCCTATCAAGGCGACAAAGGGATGCCCACGGAAGCCGGCACCCGCGTCCCGATGATCGTCCGCTGGAAAGGTGTCACCCCGGCCGGTAAGGTCAACGACGACCTCATCGATTCCTGCGACTTCCTTCCTACCATCGCCGCCGCCGCTAACGTGGCAACCAAGAGCATGGGCCGCCTGGACGGCGTCAGCTTCCTGCCGCAATTGCTGGGTAAAATCGGCGTTCCCCGGCCTTGGATCTACTCCTGGTACGACCCCCGGCCCGGCCAAGGCAAAGAGCGTTGGACCCGCACGCAACGCTACGCCTTTGACCACGAATGGAAGCTTTACGATAATGGCCGCCTGGTCAATTGGGCCAAGGACCCGAAGGAAGCCAAGCCGGTGCAGAACGCGGAAGTGCGGACCCGGTTGCAGAACGTCCTCGACCGCATGGCCGCGGTCGGCGGCCGACGTGAAATAACTGTATCATCCAAAAAGTGAAATTCGCGCTGTTGTTTTTCCTGACGCTGTCCTCCGGTTCGGCCGAGGACTGGCTCCGCTTTCGTGGCCCCAACGGTTCGGGCATCGCCGAAACAACGCCGTTGCCGCGCGAGATCGGGCCCGAAAAGAACGTCGTCTGGAAGCAAGCGATTCCGCGCGGGAAGTCCTCGCCGGTCGTCACTGAGAATCGCATTTTTCTCACGGGCCACGAAGGCGGCAAGTTGGTCACCTTCGCCCTGGACCGCGCAACGGGCGCCCTGCTCTGGCGTCGCGACGCCCCGTCGAATCAGGACGAGAAACGCCACACGTTGAACGACCCCGCCTCGCCGAGCCCGGTCAGCGACGGCTCAAACGTCTACGTCTTCTTCGCCGGCTACGGCCTGCTCTCTTACTCCGCCGATGGCACCGAACGCTGGCGGGTTCCCCTGGGCCCCTTCACGAACTTCCATGGCATGGGCGCCTCGCCCATCCTCGCCGACGGCAAGCTGCTCCTTATCTGCGATCAGGACCAAGGAGCCTTCCTGCTCGCCGTCGACCCGAAGACCGGCAAGACGATTTGGAAGGCCAACCGCCCCGACAACGTCCACAGTTTTTCCACACCTATTGCACATGAGCATCAGCTCATCGTGCCCGGCTCCTATCAGCTCGATGCCTACGACATCGCCACCGGCAACGTGGTCTGGCGAGTCGGAGGTCTGACGTATCAAGTGAAGTCGGTCCCGGTGATCCATGGCGAGACGCTCTACTTCAACGGTTGGGCCCCCGGCGGCGAGGCCAGCGAGCGCATGGAGCTTCCGGCCTTCGCCGAGATGATTCAACTTCACGACAAGAACGGCGATGGCAAACTGTCGAAGGACGAGGTGCCCAAACCGATGCACCCCGGCAACTGGGAGATGCAGGACCTGAACAAGGACGGCCTCTTCGACAAACGCGACTGGCAGTATTATTCGATGCGGCGCACGTCCACGAACGCGACCATGGCCATCCGCCTCGGCGGCAAGGGCGACGTCACCAACACCCACGTCCTGTGGCGTTACGAGAAGTCGCTCCCTGATGTCCCCGCCGTCCTCCTCTATCGTGGCGTGCTGTACCTCGTTCGCAACGGCGGCATCCTCCAAACGCTGGACCCGGCCACGGGCAAGCTTCACAAGCAAGGTCGTCTGCCGCAGGCGTTGGACGAATACTACGCCTCCCCCGTCGCCGGCGACGGCAAGGTCTACTTCGTCAGCCGCAACGGCAATGTCTCCGTGCTTGAAGCCGGCGCCCAATGGGGCGTCGCGGCCTCGGCTGACCTCGGCGAGGAGGTGTTCGCTACCCCCGCCATCGCGGATGGCCACCTATGGGTTCGCACCGCGGGCCACCTCTACGACTTCGCGTTGCCCCGCCCCTAGCGCTTCACTGTTTCGAAATTCCCTGCCTCAACCAGGGCTTTTGGTAGCGCGGCTTTCAACTTCGCCACGCCAGCGTCGGTTAGCAGCGTGTTCATCACATTCAGCCGCTTGAGCCGCTGCAAGCCAAAAAGCTGGTCGATACCGGCATCGGTAATCTTTGCGTTCCGCAGATCGAGCATCTCCAGATCCTTCATCGTCCCGAGTAACTCCAGCCCCCGATCCGTAATCGTCACCTGCCACAAGCCGGAGTCCGTCCGTTGCTGCCCGGCCAAGTCAAGCTCGCGCAGCGTCGGGATCAACTTCAGCGGGCTCAAACCCACATCGGTCATCTTGTTGCCGCCATAAGCGATATGCCGAAGCTTCGGCATAGACGCCAGGTACTCAACGCCGTTGTCGGTAAACAGCGCAAAGCCAACGTCGATCGAAGCCATCTCCGGATGCCCCGCCAGATGCGCCACGCCGGTATCGGTCACCTTCGTACCCCGCATGTTCAGCGTCTGCAACTTCGGCCATAGCTTCATCACCGCGCATGCGCCGTCCCCGACTAACTCGGCGTAGTAGAGGTTCAGCGAGGTCACATTCCGCAGTTTCTTCAGGTGGACAAAACCAAGGTCCGTCACCCGAGTGTGCGAAAGATCCAAGCTCCGCAACTCCGTGAAGCTGCCCACCCGTTGCAGGTCCGAATCGTTCACCCAGGTCCGGCTTAGATCAAGCGATACGATCCGTCCCTGCGCATCAGCCGTTGCCGTTCCGCCCAGCTCTTTCACCCAGTCGAGCGGCGTCAACGCCGCCAGCAGAAGCATCGTCGCCCACATTAGCTTTTTCTCCGGCGCGGGATTGAGGACTCCCGGTCAAACACCACTTCCAGCTGCGGCTTTGCCGCTTTTAGCTTGTTGTATCCCGCTTCGGTGATCAGCGTGTGGTAAAGATTCACGCTCTTCAGCTTCGTAAATTTCGCCAGCGTTTCCACCGCCGCATCCGTCAGGTTAGCCGTATCCAGCCGCAACTCTTCCAACTCCGGCAGTTGCAATGCGGCCAAGCCTACGTCCGACAGTCCGGTATAGTCCAGGTTCAACCGCCGCAGCTTCGCAAAGCCCACCAAATACGGCACGGCCTGATCGTCCAGCCGAGTCCGCACCGACTCGAACACCTGAAGATTCGTCAGTCCTTTCAAATCGGCGAGGCCGTTGTTCGTGTGCCGGCAGTAGCTCAGGTAGAGCTCCTCCAGCGTCGTCATCTTGCCGATGTACACCATCGCTTCATCGCCAATGTCGTTCGAAAGAATATCCAGCTTCCGCAGCGGCAGCGCGCTCAGCGCCTCCAGCCCCGCCGCCGTGATGTCGGTGTAGGCGAGCCGGAGCGAGCGCAACGTCGGCATCTTCGCGAGTGCCGCCGCGCTCCGATCATCAAACGTCGTGTTCGAAATCTCCAACTCTTCGAGCGGCATTGTCGCCGACAAGTTGCCCTTGCTCAGGGTATGGTTCAGCGTCAGCCGATGCAGGCTAGTCAACCGATTCAAGGCCGCCATGCCGGTGTCGGAAACCATCGTGTGCCCCAGGTCCAGATCAACCAGCGTCTTGATCTTGCCCACCTGAACCATGCCCCCGTCGCCCACCTCCGTCGTGTTCAGCCGCAGCTTCGTCAACGCCGTCAGCCCGCTCAGATAAGCGAGTTGCGCGTCGGACACCGGGGTCCGCGACAAGTCCACCGACCGAATCTTGCCCGCCTCGAGCGAGCTCCGCCCGCCCATCTTTTCCACCCATCCCGCGATCGCGACGTCCGTCATGGCCGTCGGCTTCGCCGTCCGCAGCGCCGGGTCCGCCGTCTGCGGTGCCGCGTCCTGAAACTCCACCCGGACCCGCGGATTCGCCGCCAGCAAGTCGTCCACTCCGCCTCGCGTCACCCGCGCGTACCGCACGTCCAAGGACGTCAAATTCTTCAGGCCCTTCAGCTTGCTCAATCCTGCATTCGTAATCTGCGTCCGGTACAGATTCAGCTCCGTCAGCTCCTGCAACGGCTCCAGCGCCTCCACCCCGGCGTCGGTCAGCGCTGAGCCCAGAATATTCAACCGTTTCAGCTTAGTCAGGCCCCGCAAATAGCTCACGCCGCGGTCGGTCAGCCGGAGCCCAAACAAGTCCAGCGTTTCCAAGTCCTTCAACTCGGCCAACTGCCGCAGCCCTTCGTCCGTCACAAAGGTATCCCGCAGACTCAGATAGCGGAGCTTTTTCATTCCCGCCACTTGCTTCATCCCTTCGTCGCTCATCCGCGTGTTGTTCAGGTCGAGCTTCTCCACGTTGACGAACGAAGCGAGCCCGTCGCCTTTCACCCGCGCCATCGCAATTCGCATCTCTCGAATGTTCGTTAAGTTGGCGAACTCCTTCAACCCTTTGTCTTGTATGTTGATGTCCTGGAGAAAATGCAGCGAAACGCCAAATTTCTCCAGTTTCGTCAAGGGCTTCAAAGCGGCCAGCTCTTTGTTCGCGTCCAGGTTGGAACCGGCCCCCGGATTGAACATCGTGCCCGGCAGAATCAACTCCCTTAGCTCCGTGCAGCCCGAAAGCAGCTTCAGGTCTTTGTGGTCGACAATCGTGCCCGCCAAGTCCACCCCGTCCAAACGGAATGCCCCCGCGGGCAATGCCTGCGCGGCAACGAGCCAGGCACCGCCAGCCAGCCGGACTCGGCCGCCATTGCGCAGAGCCCATTCGGCGGTAGTGCGGTCGTCTCCCTGCGCCCATATGGCGCAGGCGGTCAAAAGGAACAGAACAAGTTTTTGCACGGCGATGCCTGCCGTTATTGTATTCCTTACTCGTACCGCAACGCGGTCATGGGGTCGATTTTCGCCGCCCGCGCCGCCGGCAGATAACCCGCGAGCAAAGCCACAGTGGCCAACGCAGCCGTTGCCGCTCCCACGGTTATCGGGTCCTGCGGCTGCAACCCATAAAGCTGACTCTGCACGTGCCGCGAAGCGAACCACGCCAAAGGCAGTGCGATCAGTAGCCCCGCGCCGACCATCGCCACCACCTCCCGCATCACTAGCCAAACCACGTTGCCGGCCTCCGCGCCCAGCGCCATGCGAATACCGATCTCCCGGGTCCGCCGCGCCACCGTGTAGGCCATCACGCCATAGAGCCCGATTAGAGCGAGGCAAGTGGCGAGAAGCCCGAACAACGACGACAGCATGGCCACCAGCCGTTCGTTGGCCAGCGACTGGTCCAACTGCTGCTCGAGCGTCCGCATGTCATAGATCGGCATCTTTGGATCGAGGTCCTGCACGATCGACCGGACCACGTTAAACATCTGCTCGGGAGGCAGCGAGGTCCTGATATAGCCCGCCATGTCCGACGCCCAGCCTTCCTGAAAGTAGCCGCGATACACGATGCGCGGCGTCTCCTCGCGGAAGCCTTCGTACTTCGTATCCGACACCACGCCAATAATCTCGATCTCCGTCTTCGTTCCCGGGTCTCCGCCCCACCCGATGTGCCGGCCCAAGGCGTCGCCCCGCGGGAAGTATAACTTCGCCATCTTGTCGTTGATCAGCACCTTCTTCCCCGAGGTCTGCGAATCCCGGTCGTCGAAGTCGCGCCCGGCCAGCAGCTTGATTCCCATCGTGTTGAAGTAGCCCGGCGCCAGGATGTTAACGTGCGGGTTCATGTCCTCGCCCTGCTTCGCCTGGTGTCCCTCTACGGTCACGGTGGAATCCCATTCCCAGCCGCGCAGAACCGGCACCACGGCCAGGGAAGCGCTCTCCACGCCGGGCGTCGCGCTCAGCCGCCGGTTCAGTTCCCGATAGAAGGTCTCCGCCCGTTCGGGCTTGTATCCACTCAACCCGGGGTCGATCATGAACGTCACCAGGTTCGAAACCGCGAACCCGGGGTTCAGCGACTTCAGATTTTGCAGGCTCTTCAGAAACAGCCCGGCACCTATCAGAAGCAGCAAAGACAGCGAGACCTGCGTCACCACCAGCGCCTTCCGCAACCACGCGGAACTGTTCGGCTTCAACGCCACCGTCTGCCGTGTCGCCTGCAGCGCCGGAACAAGCCCGAAGGCCAACCCCGCCGCGAATGCAATTGCGAAGTTGAACGCCAAAATGCGCCAGTCCGGATCCGCGCTCAGATTCACCGAATCGCTGCCTTGCGAAGGCAGCATCGCTAGCAACCCCTTCACGCCCCACCGCGCCAAAAAGATACTCAGAACCGCGCCAGCCAAAGCCAGCAAACTACTTTCCACGAGCAGCAGCCGAACGATACGCCCCCGCGTCGCCCCGATAGAGAGCCGAATCGCGATCTCCTTCTCCCGGGCGCTCGCCCGCGCGATCAGCAGGTTCGCCAGGTTGGCGCAAGCGATGAGGAGCACCAGCCCTACGATGCCCATCAGAACTTGCAGAGGCCGCTCCATCTGCCGCCGTAAATTGCTCGCGCCCTGCGCCCCAGGCATCACCCGAATACTCATCTGCAAAAATTTGCCCCGCGAGAAGCTCGACGCGGTCGCGAACCCCTTCTCGGTCACTTCCATGCCGATTACTTGCCGGAACACGGTCTGCAAGTTCGCCTTCACCTGATCGTTCGTCACGCCCGCCTTTCGCCGTCCGAACACCTGCACCCAACGCGTACGCCTATCCTCCAACTGGCCTGCCCGCGGGTTGATCTCCTTCCGCATCGCCAGCGGCAAACGGATCTTCGGCAGAATGCCCGGCGATAGCCCCGCAAACCCGGCCGCACTGACGCCCACGATGGACATCGGGTAGTTGTTGATGAAAATCTTTTGGCCCACCACCTTGGGATCCCCATTGAAACGGCTTTGCCAGTATTCGTACGCCAGCACCGCCACCGGATGGCCGCCCGGCGTTCTGTCGTCGGCGGCAGTCAGCACGCGACCCACCGCCGCGCCCACGCCCAGCACTTGAAAATAGTTGCCGGAAACGATTTCGCCAAGGGCCCGTTCCGACTCGCTCCCATGCGAGACAGTAAACGAATCCTCGCGGCGGGCGATCAGTCCGGCAAGCGTTTCGTTCTTGTCCCGCAGGTCGCGGTACATGGGATACGACAACATGTCCCGTCCCTGGTTGCTCCCGTAGTGCGACCCGCTCGAGGCCACCTGCACGATCTCGTCTGGACTCTGAATCGGCAACATCCGCAGCAGCAACTGGTCCAGCAACGTGAAGATCGCCGTATTCGCCCCAATCCCAAGCGCCAACGAGAGGATGGCGATTATGGAAAAAAGCGGACTCCGGCGCAGCGACCGGACATAGTATTGTAGGTCTTGCCAAAGGAAGGACATCGACCCCTATACGGACGAGATCGAGAGCGGTTACCTAAGCGAGCAACAAGTTCCGCAGTCGTTCAGCGGTGGCCGCAAAGGGATTGGCCCGGGCAAAGGCCTGCGCCGCCCGGCCCATCTCCCGGAGCCGGGCCCGGTCCCGCACTAACTCCTGCAACGCCGGCAGAAAAGAGTCCGACGACGCCATCCGTCCGAACTCCGCCCTCATCAGACTCTTCGCCCCCGCGTGGTCCAGCGTTAACGCCGGCAACCCTGCCTGAAAAGCTTCCATTAGCGTCAGTCCGTAAGACTCATGGCTCGATGGAAAAACGTACAAATCGGCCTCGGCAAACTGGTCCGCCTTCGCCTGCCCGGTCACGTGCCCCGGAAATTCCACCTCGACCTGCCGCAACCGGCTCGCCAGGTTCTTCAACTTCTCGGCGTACGCCCGGCCCTTCATGAACGCCGGCTGGCCGCAAAGCCGGAGCCGGACCTTCGGCATATTCCCCTGCTGCTCCCAAGCCAGCAACGCCTCCAGCAAAACATGCTGATTCTTCTCCGGCGACATCCGGCTCAGCGTTAACAGCGAAATCCGATCCGCCGTCGGCGTCCGCTCGCTCGTGTGCGTCGCCGGAGGCGTTCCCCACGGTAGCACCTCCACCCGCACCGCCCTTCCATAGCAGCGCTGAATAACGTCCCGCATCTCCGGCGAAGGCACGAGGCAAGCCGTCGAATGCCGCACGCAATCGAGCTGCTTTTGAAACACCAGCTGCAGCACGTCCGGGCAAAGCGAACCCAGCCGACGGTGCCATCCGACGAGCGTCTCCGGAGCCACCCAGCCCCGGCCGTAGATCGCCGCGACATAGGCGACCACGTCGACATGGAAGATCGTGAAGAGCCGATACCCCGCCTTGGCCAGCCGAGCGAAGTCCGGCCCTTCGGAGATGTCGTTCACCAGCACAATGCACTCGGTGGGTTCGTATCGCAAAATGGCCGCCGTCGACTCCGCCTCGAACTGTCGGCAGAACGCCGCGTACTCCATCTCTGAATACGACACGAGCTCGCTTCCGGTCACCTTCCCGGGCAGGATCGGCACCACGTCCGGCCACGCGGCTCGCAGCATTTCAAACACCGCGGCCCCGCCGCCCAGCGGCACGCGCTCTCCCGCAAAACCGCCGTGGGCCGCCGTATAAAGAATCTTCACCGGATGAACTGGTCAACGAAATCAGCGCCTAGGCCGACCTCGATATAGTGCTTCCGGCACATGTCGATCTTCGTGAAAACGTCCTCGAAGCCCGTATGATTGCCGTCCGCGTCCACGTAGTACATGCAACCGGAGATGTTGAAAAACGTGATCATCTCGTCGGCGGAATCCACCGTGAGCGTATGCGTCTCGCCCGGTGGCTCGAACACGTAATCACCAGCGTTCGCCACCCAGTCGTGCTCCAGGTAGTGCCAACTTCCCTTGATCACATAGCCGTGCACCGGCGCCGGATGCCGATGCCGGCTCAGCACCCCGGCCTTCCGCACGCGCAGCAGATTGCACCATCCGCCAGTCAGCGTGTTCAACATCAATGGCCGGAACCAAACGTCCTTGGCCTGGGGCACCCAGACGCGTTCGTCCTCCGGCACCGCCGTCACGACAATTTCAGGGGGGGATAACGGATGGGTCGACATAAAGTTAAGCAGCCGAGTAGCCGCCGTCGATCGGGACTACCGCCCCCGTCATAAAGCTGGCCGACTCGGAACATAAGAATAATACCAGCGGAGCTAACTCTTCTGGCTTCCCCCATCGCTTCATGGGCGTCCGCTCAATCAACCCGGCTGACCGCGCCGGGTCGTCCTGCAACGTTTGCGTCAACGGGGTCGCGATCCACCCTGGGGCAATAGCGTTCACTCGAATACCTTCCGCCGCCCACGCCACCGCCAGCGACTTCGTTAACTGGACGATCGCCCCCTTGCTCGCCGCGTATGCCGGCACGCGTGGCCCGCCGAAAAAGCTGAGCATCGACGCGACGTTCACGACCGCCCCACGCGACTCCGCCAGCTTCGCCTTCGCCGCCATGCAGCAGCGCATCGTCCCCAATAGATTCACGTCCATCACCTGTGCAAACACCGGCAGCTCGTATTCGGCGTCGCGCCGGATCACCCCCGCCGCATTCACGAGAAAGTCCACCCGATCGAGGCTCGCAAACAGCGCATCCACGGCGGTCGAGTCCGTCACATCCAGCGCTGGCAGCCCCGCCTCCACCACCTTGGCCCCCGCCGCCGCAAACGCCGCCCCAATCGCCGCGCCAATCCCGCTCGTCCCGCCCGTCACCACCGCAGTTTTTCCGCTGAAATCAAACATGGAAACATCCATTATGGGGTAAGAACATCATGCACACATCGGACCACATCCAAGGCATTCGCAAGAGCTACGAGACCGGCACCCTCGAAGAACTAGACCTGCAACCCGATCCCATTGACCTTTTCGGCGCGTGGATGGACATCGCCGTCCAGGCCCAACTCGAAGAACCCAACGCGATGACCCTCTGTACCGCCTCGGCCGACGGCCTGCCAGATGGCCGCATCGTCCTTTTGCGCGGCTTCGACGAACGCGGCTTCGTCTTCTTTACGAACTACGAGAGCGCCAAGGGCAACCATCTCCTCGCCAACCCGCGCGCCACCCTCGTCTTCCTGTGGCACGCCCTTGAACGCCAGATCCGCATCCAGGGTACCGTTGCCCGCGTCAGCGCCGGCGAAAGCACCTCTTATTTTAAAACCCGCCCGCGCGGCCACCAACTCGCCGCCTGGACCTCCCCCCAGAGCCAGCCCTTGGCGAACCGCAATGAACTCGATACCCGCTTGGCGGAGCTCGAAACCCGCTTCCCGGCCGAAGTACCGCTCCCCGATTTCTGGGGCGGCTATCGACTCGTCCCCCAACGGATGGAGTTTTGGCAGGGACGCAAGAACCGTCTCCACGACCGTTTCGCGTACACCCTCGCGGCCGGTGCCTGGGCCATCAATCGGCTGGCCCCCTAGTTCGCCGGCAGCGTCGCCAAAAACGCATCGGCCTCTTTCGTCGACGCCTCAATGTCCGCCACCAACTTCGTCACTTCGACGTCCATCTTCAGCACGGTGGTCTTCAATGAGGTCACCGCCTCGGCGTTTAGGTTGTGCTTGATGAAAAGCACCTGGTCTTCGAATGCCTTCAACACCGGCTTCGCCCGCTGCTCCACGTCGCGCATCCGCTTGATCAATGGAGCATACCTGCTGCGCGCTTCCCGCATCAGCCCCCGGCTCTTCGCCTTCAAATCGCGATTCCCCATGCTGTCAATCTCTTGCTGCCATTCGCTGAACATGTCCCCGCTCACCTGTTCAATCGAGTCGATCCGGTCGCTCACTTTCTTCGTCCGGCTCGCCGCCTCGTCGTACTCCTTCTTCAACTTCTTATAGATCTCTTCCGTCTTCCCGCCCTGAAAACCGGTCACCGCCTGGAACGCTTCCAGCGTCGTCTTGTACTGCTCCTTGGCCTGCTCCTGCTCCTTCCGGCCCTTCTTTACGCGATCGATCAGGATGTCGCGCTTTTCGTTGCCGAACTTCTCTTGCGCCTTGTAGTAAAGGCTCGTGCACCCGCCTAACAGGGAAATCGCTGAAAAAAGAAGAAGTGCGCGCATACGACTCAGGATAGCGCCCCAATCGCCGCCAGGAGCCGACGCCGCGTCAACGGCTTCGTCAAATAGCCTGTAAACCCCGCGTCCAGCCCCTTTTTCAGATCGCCTTCCATCGCATAGGCCGTGATCGCAAAGATGGGAGTTCCGGCCAGCGTCGGTTGTCGCCGCATCGCAGCCACTGTGGCGTACCCATCCGCGCCAGGCATCTGGATATCGAGCAGCACCAAGTCCGGCGTCGTCCGAATGGCCATGGCCAACGCCTCCAACCCATCACTGGCTTCGGCTACCTCCCACCCCGCATGCTCCAATACGGTCCGCAAGAGCTCCCGATTGCTCGCGCTATCGTCCGCAATCAACGCCACCTTCACCGGTTTGTGCCTACCAGGGCTCGACGCAGGCTCCGCAGCAAGAGGTCTCGCGCCACCGGCTTCGTCAACGAAGCAAACGCTCCCCGCTGAATCGCGGTCGCATCCGCCGCCACCGACGTCACCAGCACCGGAATATGCGTCGTCTCTTTCAGGTTTTTGAACGCCGCCAACGCATCCCAGCCGCTCCCCTCGGGCAGATACAGGTCCAGCACGATGGCGTCGGGCCGTAGCTCTAACGCCTTCACGAGGCACTCCCGCACCGTCGCCGCCGCCACCAATTCAAACCCTTCCGGCTCCAGATACTCCCGCAGCAAGTCCAGCGCGGATGGATCATCCTCCAGTGCCAGCACGAGCGGATGGTCGCGAAGCTCTATCGTTGCCTGCTTCGCCCGGGGAAGCGTGAAGGCAAAACGGCTCCCGCCGCCGGGTGCCGCCTCTATCCAGATGCTCCCGCCCTGCCCTTCTACCAAGCGCCGCGCGATCGCCAACCCCAATCCCGTCCCCCCGCTCGTCGCCGGTCCCTGGTAGAAAACATCAAAGATTCTCTCCCGCAGCTCCACCGGCACCCCCATCCCGTTGTCGACCACGGCGATCGAACCAAACCCATTCTGCGGCTCCGCCTCCACCTGCACCCGCCCGCCCTCGCCCGTGAACTTCACCGCGTTCGTCAGCAAGTTCAGGAGCACCTGCTTCGAACGCAGCCGGTCCGCCTCCACCTGCAAATGCGGATCCGCCAGATTCGCCAGCGTAATATTCTTCGCATCCGCCTGCGGCCGCACCATCGCCAGCGCCTCATCCACAAGGTCCCGGACGCCGAAGACTTCCGTCCGCAGATCAATCCGTCCGGCTTCAATCTTGCTCAGATCCAGAATGTCGTTGATCAACGAAAGCAGATGCTGTGAATCCCTCTGGATATGCGCCGCAAAACGCTTCTGCTTCTCGTTCAACGGCCCTTCCAGCTCATCCACCAACAGCTCCGTAAACCCGATGATGGTATGCAACGGAGATCGAAGCTCGTGGCTCATGTTGGCCAGGAATTCGCTCTTGGCCTGGCTGGCCCGCTCTGCCCTTAGCCGGGCCTCTTCTATAGCCTCTTGCGCCCGTCGCTGTTCAGTAACATTCTGCGCTACCACCAATCGCGCCGGCCGCTCCTGGTATCGCAATTCGTGCGAACGAATCTCAAAGTCGAGGAGTTGCCCATCGCTCCGGCGCAGCCTCGCCGGTCCGCTGCTTTCGTTCCCCGCCAGCAGGTCGCCTACCGGCATCGCCAGGAATTCCGCTTGATCATAGCCCAGGTCCCGTAACGCCTCCTGATTCACGGCCAGAAAGCGCTGCGTTACCGGATCCAAAACCCACGCCGCCACCGGGCTCTGCTCGAACAGAAGCCGCGACTGCTCCGCGCTCTCCGACACGGCTCGCGCCAGCCGTTCCCGTTCGGTCACGTCCCGCACCACGGCCGCTGTATGCATTGCCGGCCCTACCTGCAATGGGCTCAGGGTAATCTCCACCGGAAACACGGTTCCGTCCTTGCGTACCCCGCTAAAGGACAGCCCCGCGCCCATCGGACGCACCACGGGGTCCGCCGCGTAGCGCTCGCGCTGCCGCTCGTGCCCCGGTCGCGCCGACGCCGGCATCAACATCTCCACCGGTCGCCCCAAGAGTTCGCTCCGCTGGTATCCGAACATCCGTTCGCAGCTCTGATTGACCAGCACCATCAACCCTCGCGGATCCACTTCAATTACCGCGTCCGGTGCCGCCTCCAGCAACGCAACCTCTTTCCGCGAGCTCTCGACTTCCGCTTGCACCGTCTGCAACCGGGCATGCTCGTCAAACCGATTGGTCACGTCGGCGATCACTAATACCGACCCCGCCCGTTTGCCGCCGTTGTCGAGCAAAGGAGCCGACCGCACCCGCGCCACGTAGGGTGAACCATCCCGCCGACGCCATCCGAATTCCGCCTCGTTGTATTCGTGGTTCGCCAGATCCTGGCCCAGAAACCGGAGCTCCAAATCGCTCACTCCCGGCATCCGCCGCTCCGTCACGGCCTCCTCCCTCCAGCCGGTAACTTTCGCTGCCGCCGCCGACCAGAACATCACGCGGTCCCCCTGGTCGAGCGCCACAATCCCATACGGGCAACCCTGCAGCACCGCGCGAAAGACCTGGATCGTCTCCACCAG
>JBBRIO010000029.1:0-18627 GCA_038220855.1 Bryobacterales bacterium
GGACTATTTTGCGGTCGGGAAGTTGGAGGCGGTGATCGCGGGTGATGTCGTGAAGGGCATCGCGCGGGGTTGCAAGGCGAATGGCTGCGCGTTGATTGGTGGCGAGACGGCGGAGATGCCTGGGATGTATCTTCCTGGTGAATACGATTTAGCGGGATTCATTGTGGGAGCCGTGGAGAGTGACAAGATGCTCGACGGCAAGACGGTGGAGGCAGGCGACGTCTTGATCGGATTGCCATCGACGGGGTTGCACACCAACGGCTATTCGTTGGCCCGGAAGCTGCTATTTGAAGTGGCGGGGTATCGGCCGGATCAGCGGGTTGATGTTTTAGGAATGACGGTGGCAGACGCCTTATTGAAGGTTCACCGGAGTTATCTGGCGGCGATTCAGGCGCTGGTGAAAGCGAAAATTCTGAAGGGCGCGGCGCATATTACGGGTGGCGGCATTAGCGACAATACCCCTCGGATGCTGCCGAAGGGTTTTGGGGCTGAGATTGATTTGCAATCGTGGACCGTGCCGCCGTTGTTTGAACATTTGCGGGAACTGGGTAATATTCCGGAAGAGGATTATCGGCGCACGTTTAACTTAGGTGTTGGGATGATTCTTTGTGTCGGCGCGAAACATGCGGCGAAGGCGGCGACGATTCTGAATGGGATGAAGGAGCCGAACTTTCGCATGGGTTCCGTGATTCCGTTACGGCGGGGTGCCCGCGTCCGTTACGTATGACCCGTTTGGGGATCGTTCTCTCCGGTCGAGGCTCGAATTTCGAGGCGATTGCGGAGCAGATTGGCCAAGGAAGGCTACCGGCTGAGATTGCGGTGGTGGTGGCGAACCGGGCGGACGCGCCGGGTTTAGACGCTGCCCGGCGGCGTGGGTTGTTGGCGGTCGCGCTGTCTTCCCGTGGCGTAGAGCGGCCGGAGTATGACCGGAGTCTGATTGAAGTTCTGCGCGGGTACGACGTGGAATGGGTGATCCTGGCCGGTTATATGCGGATTTTGACGGCCGACTTTATTCGGGCGTTTCCGGAGCGGATCCTGAATATTCACCCGTCGCTATTGCCGTCGTTTCCGGGGCTGGATGCGCAGCATCAGGCGTTTGCCTATGGCGTGCAGGTGACGGGTTGTACGGTTCACTTTGTCGATGAACATCTCGACCATGGGCCGATTGTGATGCAGGCGACGGTAGAGGTGGAAGCTGGTGATACGGTGGAGACCTTGTCCGAGCGGATTCTACGGCAGGAGCACCGGATTTACAGCGAAGCCTTGCGGTTGCTGTTGGCGGGTGGTTGGCAGATTGAGGGGCGGAAGGTGATTGGGTTACGGGGCTGATAGCAGGCGGTTGACGGCGTCGACCAGCGCGGAGTGCTGGAACGGTTTGGCCAGGAACGCTGTTCCTGGTGCCAGGCGCCCGGATTGGACCTCCGCATCTTCGGTGTAGCCAGAGATGAAGAGAATGCGGGTTCCAGGTCGATTCTGGATGACCTGGGTGGCCAGGGCGCGGCCGCCCATGCCGGGCATCATCATGTCGCTGACGAGCAGGTCGATGGGGGTGGGGTTGTTTCCGAGGAGGGCGAGAGCGGCTTCGCCGGAGTCGGCTTCGATAACCTGAAAGCCACTGCGTTCGAGGACTTTCCGGACGAGGGTCCGAATGCCTTCTTCGTCGTCGACAACGAGGATGCGCTTGGAGGGACCGACCGGGGCGGGATCGGCGGAAAAGTGAAGTTGGAGGCTGGAGCTTTCCGCCGCGGGAAGAATGCGCCAGAAGATGCGGGACTCGCCCAGCAGGGCCGGGATGGCCGAGAGGGCGCCGTTCGACTGGCGGGCCGCTGGACTGAGCAGTTCGAGGTCTTCCCGGAGAGCGCGGGAGAAGCCGTGGATCAGCAGAATGGCGGGGAGTTGCGCTTCGAGTTGGAGGGGCCGCTGGGCATAGCGGGCGAGGGCGAGGAGGACTTGTTCGAGTTGGCCTCGGTCGGCTGTGACGGAGAAGTGGGGGGCCTCGGACCCGACGGAAAGGAGGGGCTCGCGGGCGGCGAGTCCCCGCAGGAAGGTAGCGAGATCAAATGACGTTCTGACGGCTTTAGCGGGCGCGGCGAACGCTTGCAATTGGCCGGACATGCCCTTGATCCGATCGGTGGACCGGAGGATTTCGCGCATATCCTCGCGCAGAGGGCTGCCGGGGGGGAGGGCGTCAAGGATTTCTTCGCCGTATCCGGAGAGGACCATGAGGAGATTGTTGGCTTCGTGGAGGACGCGGCCAGCGAGGCGGGCAGCGGCGGCGGTGGCTGCCTGGTTGGCGGCTCGTTCTTCGAGGGCCGGATCGGGCGGAGGGGGCGGAGGGGCGTTGCCAGCGCGCTGAACGAGGACGAGGTCGGAAGCCTCATCATCCCAGCGCTGAAGGCGGAAGAGTTCCCAGTCGTCATGAAGGCCAGGGGTGAGAGGCAGGCCGGGGAGGAGACGGGCGACTCCCAGGGCGGCGAGTTCCGCGGCTCCCACTTTGAAGTGCTTCAGGAAGGCGCGGTTGCCGGAGATGAATTGGCCAGTGGCTTCAACCAAGGCGATTGGAGCTGGCAGCAGAGTCACGATATCCTCATAGTAACGGCGCTCTGACTCGAGTAGTGAGAGTAGGCGAGCGACCTCGCGGGAGCGCCAGTGATAGGAATCCGATCTGTCCATGGGAAGTAGGGCTACTATAGTCTGCGGGGGCAAATGCGCTGGCGCAACTGCTCTCTTGGGGTACTGGAGGCTAGTCCGTTCTAGTACTGCCAGCGGATCGGAGTTAGGGATGATCTTAATTGAGGAGACCGAGAATCGAATGATTGCGAAACCACGCAAGGCCGTTTTCCCTGCCGCGGGACTAGGAACGCGCTTTTTGCCGGCTACGAAGGCGATGCCGAAGGAGATGCTGCCGCTCGTGGATAAGCCTCTCATCCAATATGGCGTAGAAGAAGCGATGCATTCCGGGATGTCGAACATTATCATTGTGACCGGTCGTGGCAAGAGTGCGATTGAAGATCATTTTGACGTGAGCTTCGAACTGGAGCATTTGCTGGAGGCGCGGCAGAAGAAAGAGCTTCTGCATCAAGTCCGGAGTATTTCCGACATGATCGATGTGAGTTATGTGCGGCAGAAGGAAGCACTGGGCTTGGGCCACGCGGTGTTGCGGGCGAAGGAATTGGTGGGAAACGAACCATTTGCGGTGGTGTTGTCGGACGACATCATTGACGCCGAGATTCCGTGTCTGCGGCAGATGAGCGATATTTACGAGTTTTACGGAGCGTCCGTGGTGGCGCTGATGGAGGTTCCGCCAGAGAGCATTTCTAACTATGGGGTGGTGGATGCGGAGCCGATTGATCACCAAGGGGTGAGCGGCCGGCTGTTCCGGATCCGGAACATGGTGGAGAAGCCCAGGCGGGAGGATGCTCCGTCGAACTTGGCGATTGTCGGACGTTACATTCTGACGCCGGAGATTTTCACTTCGATTGAGTCGATTGAGCCGGGTAAAGGTGGCGAGATTCAATTGACCGATGCATTGAAGCATTTGCTGCGGAGCAGGCCGATCTACGGATTCAAGTTTGAAGGCAAGCGGTTTGATGCGGGGGATAAGTTGGGCTTCCTGCAAGCGACGGTGGAGTTGGCATTGAAGCGCTACGATTTGGGCAGCGACTTCCGGGAGTATCTGAAGAAGCTAGAGCTATGATTCAGGTTCCCTTGACGTTACCGATACGGGCGGCCGAAGGGGCTGCCTTGGCGGATCTGGTATTTCAAGTGACGGGCCGGTCACCGATGAGCGAGGCGGCCCGTCATCAGCTGGCGGCTCGGCTGACGTCGGTGAACTTTGAGAGTTTCGTGGTGAAGCCGTGGTCGCTGGTGGCCGACCCGGGAGCACCGCAGACCTTCTATGTTGCCATTGAGGCCAAGGACCCTTGGCTGTTGCATATTGCCTCGGCCAGTTCTCCGGCGAGCGCTTTGTTTCCGAAGCCGATCTTGATTGGGCGGATGCGAACGCCGAATGGGATGGAGGTGGTGGTGAATGCGATCTCTTTCGGCCCATGGGATGAGACGGCGATTACGACCTACTTAGAGTCGTTGGACCGGGGAGTGAAGCCACGGCCGCAGGGAACGCAGTCACTGTTTGTGGCGGCGGTGCGGAATCCGGACGAAGCGTTTGGCCAGTACCGGGCGGTGTTGCGGAAATACGGGTTGAACGTAGCGGCGTTGGAGGTGGACAACCCGCAGGAAGTGGCGTGGGGGGCGGTGCGGAACGGATGGCGCGAAGGATATAGCTCGATGGGGGTGACGCGGGCGGCGGCGGCGGATTTGGCCGCGGTGCGCGCGGCCCGGAATTCGTCGAGCTTAATGGACATCAACTGGGATTTGGCTGGCGCGGGCTTGACGACAGCGGAGGAGATTCGGGTTGGTCTACGGGCTTTGCGGGATGAGGATATCCAAGTGCAGGCGGTGACGGTGAACCTGGGGACGAAGCCGGGGGAGGCGTATCCGGAGACGATGGAGGCGCTGGGGCCCTATCTGGCTGGCACGCCTTGGACGGAGTTGGCGGGTCGGGTGGAATGGCAGGCGAAAGGGAAGCCGTTGGCGGAACTGCGGGAGCGGGTGCGCGAGATGCAGGAAACGGCGCGGCAGTTTGGGGCGCTGCTGCGGGTTACGGGCGATCCGGCGCACGGCGAGGGATTTTTGGAGGCTCTCGGGGCGGGATGCGCGGGTAGGTTGTATTATCGTTTGCATCCGGAGCAACCGGTGGATCGGATTGCAGAGATGGCCGGATTATTGCGAGGTTAGCGAAAATGGTTTCCCGTCGCTCGTTTTTGGGTGGGTTGGCCGCTGGTCCCTTACTAGCGCAGGGAGGTATGTTTCCCGTGAAATTTGGCATCGACTTGTTCAGTTTGCGATCGCAGGGCTGGAGCCCGTTTGAGTTGCTCGACTACTGCGCGAAGCAGGGTGCGAAGGTGGTCCATTTCTCGGAGATCCGCTTCTTGGGCGGATTGGAGAAGAGCCATCTGGAAAAGGTCCGGGAGCATGCGCAGCGGGTGGGCATTGAAGTCGAGATCGGCATGCTTTCGATTTGCCCGACGGCGGTTCGATTTGATCCGGCGCAGGGAACGGCCGAGGAGCAACTGACGAAGATGATTGAGGCTTCGAAGGTTGTGAATGCTCCGCTTGTGCGCTGCGTGCTGGGCGATTGGCGGGACAGGGCGAGCAAGACGCCGCTGACGCGGAGCATTGAAAATACGGTGAAGACGTTGCGTGCGGTGCGAAGCCGGGCGATGGATGCGGGCAAGCGGATAGCGGTGGAAAACCACGGCGGGGATTTGCAGGCGCGCGAGTTGAAGTTGCTGATTGAAGAAGCGGGAAAGGACGTGGTGGGGGCGTGTATCGACTCGGGAAATCCGACTTGGGCGATTGAGGATCCGCATGTGACGCTCGAGACGTTGGCGCCGTATGTATTAACGAGCCACGTGCGGGATTCGGCGGTGTGGCGGACGCCGGAGGGTGCGGCGATGCAGTGGACGCGGATGGGCGAAGGCAACGTGGACATGGGCGGATGGGTGAAGAAATTTGCGCAGTTGTGCCCCGGTAAGGCGTTGTCGCTCGAAATCATCGTGACGGGGACGCGGCCGTTTCCCTATCTTGACCCGAAGTTTTGGGATGCTTATCGGGGGATGCCGGCGTGGGAGTTTGCGCGGTTTGCGGCGCTGGCGGAAAAGGGCAAGCCCATGCCGGCGAGGGCGGGGGTCCCGAAGGAACGGGCGGCGGCGCAGGAGCGAGAAGACCTGGAAGCATCGATTCAATGGTTGCGTGATCTGCGGTAGGCTAGGGCTAATGCTCCGCTTGGTTTTCGTGTTTTTGGCTTTGGCGTTCGTGGCGCCGGCACAGCTTGTGACGGCCGTTCGAGCCTCTCTCAGTGCGAAAGATTTCGCCGGGGGCGAACAGTTGCTGCGCGCCTACCGGGACGCTAGGGGCGTTACGCCGGAGTATGTGGAGGCGTATTCCTGGTTAGGGCGGGGGGCGCAGGCGAACAAACTTTGGGAGAAGGCGTCGGCGTATGCGGCTGAGACGCGGAAGTTGGTGGCGGCTGAACTGAAGAAACGGCCGCTGGACGCTGAGCCGAGCGTGCCTCTGGCGTTGGGTGCGGCCATAGAAGTGGAAGGCCATTCGTTGGCTGCAACCGGGCGGCTGAGCGAAGCGTTGGCGATGATGAACCAGGAGTTGAAGACTTACTTCGGGACGTCGATCCGGACGCGGATTCAGAAGAATATTCATCTGCTGAGTTTGGTGGGCAAACCGGCGCCGGCGCTGGACTTAAAACGCTTTTTGAGCGGCCCGCAAATGAAGAGCCTGGAGCAGTTAAAGGGTAAGCCGGTGATGCTGTTTTTCTGGGCTCACTGGTGCGCGGATTGCAAAGTGGTGGGTCCTGTCCTGACGGCACTCAAGAAGCAGCATCCGAGTTTGCAGATCGTGGCTCTAACGCAGACCTATGGCTATGTGGCGGGCGGCGAAGAGGTGAGCCCGGCGGTGGAGGTGCCCTACATGGAAAAGGTACGGGCGCAGTATTATCCGGATCTGCTGCAGGTTCCGGCTCCTTTGAGCGGCGAGAATTTCAAACGTTACGGGTCCTCGACTTCGCCGACTCTGGTCATCGTCGACAAGGCGGGAATTGTGCGAATGTACCACCCCGGCGCGATGTCGGCGGCGGAGTTAGCTCCGTTCGTCGAGAAGGTTCTCTAGGCGCGTAGGGAAGATGGGCGGCCGGACGGAACCCGCCGGCCAGCCACAAAGGTGTTCAAGGGCCGGGCCACAGATGCGTCCCTGACAGGGGCCCATGCCGCAGCGGGTTTGGAGCTTGGCGGAGCGCCAATCGCGCTGCTGCCAGACGGCTCCGAAGCGCACGTCCTCGCAGCGGCAGACGATGGTATCGGGCGTGGCGAGGTTGCTGAGTTCCGAGCGCAGGCGGAACGCCTGGTCGATCCGGCGATCGAAACGGACGGCCCGGTCACGGGCGGGGTAGAGGGGCCGGGCGCGGGCGAGATCGAAGCCAGCGATTTGGCCTTCGAGAATGGACCGGTCCACGCTGCCCGCCCCGGCCCAGTAGATGTGAGGAATGGTTGTGCGTTGCTTGGAATCGGTAACGACCTGACCGGCGTCGATGGCGCAGCCGAGCAGGGCGGGAAGTTCCGAGTTGGCGACAAGGCCGAAGCCGCAGGCGACGTAATCGCAATCTATTTTGCCGTGGCCTTGGACCGTGATGGAGCCGGCATCGGCCCGGATGGGCCAGGCGTCGGCCCGGTAGCGAAGGCCGAAGCCGAGTTGGGCGGCTTGGAGAAGCTTGGAGGGTTCGCGCCAAAGTTCGCGCGTGAATTGGGCGATGCGGGCAAATGGAGCCTGTTCGGCGATGAGAACGACCGCAGCGCCCCGTTTGCGGAGATAGGCGCCAACGGCGAGCAGAAGCGGGCCGGAGCCGGTGATGACCACCCGCTTACCAGCGATAGGCAGCCCGCTTTTGACCATGGCTTGGAGGCCGCCAGCGCCGAGGACATGCGGCAGCGTCCAGCCGGGGAAGGGAAGGAAGCGTTCGCGGGTACCGGTGGCCAGGATGAGGCGATCGGCCTTGGGGAGATGGCTCGCCGAGTGAATCTGAACTCCGGTCTGGACGGTGATGCGGGGATCGAGGAAGCGTTGATAGGCCGCGGGGATGCCGCCGCGCCAGATTTGGCCGCCGAGTGCGGGATTGTCGTCGAGGAGCGTGACCTGGTCCCCCGATTGGATGGCGGCCCAAGCGGCGGCGAGGCCGGCCGGGCCGCCGCCGATGACGAGGGTGCTAGGCATCGGTAACGACCTCCATGCCGGGAGCGCAGAGGGTTTGGCAACTGCGTTCGTGCGGGTGACCGTTGAGAGTGACGCGGCACTCCATACAGATGCCCATGCCGCAGAGGGGGCCGCGGAGTTCCCCGGAGACGGAGCGGCGGAAGCCGGGTTGGAGCGTCATGACGGCGGCGGCGACGGTGGTGCCCGCGGCGACCTGAAGCGACTGGCCGTTGATCTTGAGGGCGATCATACGAAGCGCTCAGGGAGGTAGGGCTCGGGAGAGATGGCCGAGGGCTGACCGATGTAGCGATCCGCCAGAAGCCGGGCGGTGCCGAGAGAGGTGGTGATGCCGAGGCCCTCGTGGCCGGCGGCGACCCAAACACGCTCGGAATAAGGGCCAATCAGCGGGAGGCTATCGGGCGTAGCGGCGCGGAAGCCGGTCCAAGTGCGAATGACTTGGAGGTTGACCAGACGCGGCATGTACTCGACCGCGCGGTGGAGCATCCGGGAAAGCAGTTCGGGGCGGACGTCCGAGGTCTCGTCGCCGTACTGACGGGAGCTTCCGATGAGCAGTTGACCGGTGGAGCGAGGTTGGACGTTGAAGGCGACGCTTTCGTTCGAATGGCCGTGGGCGCTTTTGAGATATCCGAGTTCGACGAGTTGATGGCGCAGGAAGCCGGGGTAACGATCGGTGATGGCGAGGTGGCCCTTGCGCGGCTTGATGGGGAGGTGGGGGAGCAGGCGGGTAATGCCGGTGCCGCAGGCGAGGATGGTAAGCCCGGCGGAGACGGGGGTGCCGTCGGTAAGGCGGGCACCGTCGGGGGTGAGCGATTCGATGGCGGTGTAGCGAACGGGGGAGAGGCGAAGGAGCCAGGCGGCGGCGCAGGGGGCGTAAAGGACGCTGTCTCCGGGGACGAGCAGGCCGCCGGCGAGGCCAGGCCGGAGTTCAGGTTCGGCGTCGTAAAGGGCCTGGGCGTCGAGGACTTCGCTCAAGGGGTAAATGGCGTGTTTGCGGTGGACTTCGGCCATCTCCTCGGCGTCGGCGGCGACCCAAAGAGTTCCGCGGTGTTCGCGTTCGACGTTCGGGGGCAGGGGGAGGAAGTCCCAAAGGCGGCGGGAGTATTCGGTGAGCGCGAGTTGAGCGGGGGAATCATCCATGACGACGACATGGCCCATTCCGGCCGCTGTGGCGCCGCCGCCGACGATTTCCGGCTCAACGACGAGGCATTTGGCTCCGGCCTCGCGGAGGGCCGCTGCAATCGCAGCGCCGACGATTCCTGCGCCGGCAATGAGTACGTCGGTGGTCAAGGCTGGAAGCCCCACGCGAACGGGTCGCTCGAGTCGATCAGGAGCCTGGCTTCGGCGGTGATGTAGGCCGAGCCGGTGATTGAGGGCAGAACGCGGTCGCCATTCCAGGTGTAGGTGGCTTGGAACTGGCTGCCGATGATGCTTTCCTGGACCCAGACTTCGCCGGGGGCCAGATGGCCGTCGGCGGCCAGACAGGCGAGTTTGGCGCTGGTGCCGGTGCCGCAGGGGGAACGGTCGTAAGCTTTGCCGGGGCAGAGGACGAAATTGCGATTGCCGTCGTAAAGTTCGACGTGATCGACTTCCGGGTAGCCTTGGCTATTAACGGCCTGGCGGACCGCCCAGGAGTAAGCAGTGAGCGTTTCAATATCGGAGAGGTCGGGGTAGGGAGTAAGAAAGAACCAGTTGCCGCCCCAGGCAATGTCGCCCGGGACGGGGCCGTGGCCGGGGACATCAATCACGGCTTGGGCCGAGCGATAGCTGGGGACGTTGGCGATGGTGACCGAGCCATCGGCATTGAGCGTCGCGGCGATTTCGCCGACGGGGGTTTCGATGCGATGGTTCCCCGGGCCGATGCGGCCGAGGTGCGCGAGGGTGACGATCAGGCCGATGGTGCCGTGGCCGCACATGCCGAGGTAACCCACATTGTTGAAGAAAATTACGCCGGCCGCGCAGGCGGGGTCAACCGGTTCGCAGAGGAGGGCACCGACGAGGACATCGGAAGCGCGGGGTTCGTTGACGACGGCGGAGCGGAAGCGGTCGTGGTGATCGCGGAACGCCGTCAAGCGATCGGCCATGGAGCCGGTGCCGAGGTCGGGCCCTCCTGCAATGATGATGCGGGTGGGCTCGCCGCCGGTATGGGAGTCTACAACCTCAATCGCGCGCATAGCCGCTGAGGTCGGGCCGCGTAGCGAGAGCGTGACGGATGATGCCGAGCACCTCTTCGCGTTCGGCACCGGTGATGACGAGGCGGGGCGGGCGGGTCAACTCCGAGCCGAGGCCGACTTCGGCCATGCAGAGTTTGATGTATTGGACGAGCTTGATTTTGGTGTCCAGATGAAGGAGCGGCGTGTACCAGCGGTACAGTTCGCGGGCTTCCTCCCAGCGGCCACTCATCGCCAGCTGCCAGAGGACGCGGTTCTCGTCGGGGAAGGCGTTGACAAGACCCGAAACCCAGCCTTCCGCGCCGAGCAGGGCGCTTTCGAGGACGAGGTCGTCAACGCCGCTGAACAGGATAAAACGGTTGCCGACGACGTTGCGGAGATCGGTGATCCGGCGGACGTTGTCCGACGATTCTTTGATGGCGACGATGGTCGGTTCTTCGGCGAGTTCGACGAAGGCGTCCGGCGGCATATCGACGGAATAGGCGGGCGGATTGTTGTAGATCATGACGGGCAGGCCGCTGGCCTGAGCGACCGTGCGGAAGTGGGCGATGGCCTCTCTCCGGTCGGCCTTGTAGATCATGGCCGGGAGCACCATGAGACCGTCGAGACCGATCTTTTCACAATCGCGCGCGAAGCGGGCGGCGACCAGGGTCGTGTTTTCGGCGACGCCGGAAAGCACCGGGATGCGGCCTTTGACGACCGCGTTGAGCTCGCGGAGGATCAAGAGCTTCTCTTCGTATTCGTGGGCCGTGTTCTCCCCCACGCTGCCAAGGAGGATGACGCCGTGGATGCCGGAGGCGATCATCTTTTCCAGATGGGCGGCGGTGGCTTCGAGGTCGACGGAGAAGTCGTCGCGGTATTGGGTTGTCAGCGCCGGGTAGACGCCATGCCAGTTCACTTTCATATTGTTTTTCTAGAGCCACTCCGCATGGTTTTGGGTATCGAGTTCGAACGTGCCCTTGTGCGGCAAGGCCTCCATGGGGAGGCCGGACTGCCAAAGCGAGACTTGGAAATTCACGACCGCTTCCGGTTTGACGCCGAGGTCGGCAAGGTTGATGGACAGTTCGAGGATACGGCCGGCGACGAACTTGTCGTGGGCGGAGCGGACCTCGGTGTCGTCTGATTTTACGCGAACTTCGAGATGGGTGAAGTCCGGGAGCGGGTCGAAATCGAGGCGAAGAAACAGCTTTGAGCCGTTCGTGCCGTAGAAGAACTCGGAGAGGCCGACGCGGCCACCGTGCATGGCTCCCTGGCGCTGGTCGACGCGGTATTCGCCGGCGCCCATCCACTCGAAATAGCTGCTGATTTCGCCATCAATTGTGGGTTCGATCGGTCCGGTGGCGCTAAGGTGGTGCTCCGCGATAGCGGTCTTCAGAATCGGCCGGGAGAGTTCTTCCGGCGGGGTCTGGTCCAGGGCTCGGTAGACGTTGGCGAGGTGGTCGCGGTAGAGCTGATCGAACTCGATGCGGTTGGCGGAATCGTGCTCCGGCCCGTACCACCAGCACCAGTCGCTGCCTTCCGAAATCAGGAGCTCTTCATAGGCCAGAGCCCGCCTTTCGGGCGACACGGTGGTGGCGTAGAGATCGTAAGCCTGGCGGGCGCGGAGGAGATACTCCCAGGCGCGATTATCCTCCTCGGCCCCGATCCAGATATCGAAATTGGAGTTGATCCAGGAGCCGGGGAAGATGCGGTCGATGGTGGGGGCCGGGTGGCGGGCGATGCCTTCGCTGACGGTGACGGCCTGCATCTGCGGGTCGGCGGCGATCCGGGCGTAGAGATGGCGGAGGAAGCCGCGACCGCTTTCCGGGAAGTATTCCCAGGCGTTTTCGCCATCAAGGATGATGGGGACGAGCGAATCTCGCCCACCGCAGTTTTCGCGAATGCGGCCGAGGAAGTGTTCGGCGGCTTCCTCGGCACCCATTTTCGAATAGACGAAGCCGACCAGATCGCTGAGGTAGTGATCGCGGAACAGGGCATGCATCTGGCGGCCTTCGTGACGCCAAAGATAGGGGCGGTAGGTTTCAGCGGCGCCAGCCGGGCCGCCGAGGGTGCGCGACAGGACACCGTTATCGGTAGCGAACCACTTGAAGCCGGCGTCGGCGGCGAGTACCAGGGCTTCATCGGAGACCGAGCCTTCCGACGGCCAAAGGCCGGCGGGCGTGATGTTCAGGCGCGTTTGCATGTATTCGCGCGCGGTCCGCAACTGATGGCGAGCGTCTTCGGGGTAACGGAAGCGGGTAGGGAGCGGGACGTGCGGGTGGGAGACGCCCGCGATGTCGGAATCACAAAGCAGCGGGAGGATGGGGTGGTAGTAAGGGGTTGTCGAAACTTCGATTTGGCCGGTGGCGGCGAACTTTTCGTAGACGGGCAAAACGTGGCCGAGGATTTCGAGTTGCTTGCGGCCCATCAGTTTTTGGTCGGCGAGGGAGTAGCCGCGGCCTTTGGCGACGAGAGCTTTGATTTCGGCGTCGCTCGTCAGGAACAGTTCGTCGAACCAGGCGACTTGCGAGAGCACTTGGAGGTCGCGGTAATCCTGGGGGCCGAAGTAGCGGCCGGCCTTCAGATGGAGTTCGTAGAGTTCGGCGTACCGCGGATAACGGTAGACCATGTGGGCTACGTTGGCCTGGAAAAAGTATTTGAGCAGGAACTGTTGCTCGGGTTCGGTAAGCTCTTCGGCGGGCTTGAGGGCGAGGCGCAGAAAACCGTCCCGCGCCGTGCCAGAGGCGTACTCGTCGAGTTGGGCGATCATCGACGGGACGACGTTGAAGGTCTGATGAATACTGGGGAACTCCTCCAGTATCTGCACCATGCCGTAGTAATCCTTGAGCCCGTGCATACGGGTCCAGGGGAGTTTGTACTCTCCGGTGACCAGGTCCTTGTAGAAGGGCTGGTGCATATGCCAAACAAAACAGAGATCGATTCGGGCCATCAGTTATCGTCCGAGGTAGCTGCGGACAGGGACGGGAGGCGGAGTTTTCTTGATCGCCAGCCAGAGGATTTCGTTCAACTCGTCGTCGTCGATTTCGTCGGCTTCGTCAAAGTCCATGCGGGATGACCGAGCGGCGAGGGTGCCTTGCCCGGGGTTGCGTTCGTCGAGGGCGTAGCGGGGCTTTTCGGCCGTATAGGCGGCCGTGTTCGGCGTGACCTGGAACGAGCCGACCATGGGCCGGGCGCCGCCGTCGAACATCGTCATGGGCCGAAGACCCAGAATCAGCTCGATGGTTCGGAGCATGGAGGTGGTGTTGTAGAACGTGCTGTCGATGGCACCGCGCTTCGTGTAGGGCGAAATGATGAAGGCCGGCGATCGGTGGGAGTCGACGTGGTCGGGGCCGTTTTGGGCGTCGTCCTCAATGACGAAGATCGCCATTTTGTCCCAGAACTTGCTCTTCGTAAGACCTTCGACGATGAGGCCGAGGGCGTAGTCGTTGTCGGCCATATTGGCGAGGGGGGAGATTTTGCCGGCGGCGAGACCGCTCGTATGATCGTTGCCGAGGCGAAGTATGGAGAAGTTGGGAAACTTGCCTTCGGCTTCCATCCGGGCGAGGTCGGAGAGGAAAACTTTGGCGCGTTCGACGTCTGGGTAATCCATATCGAAGCCGCGGTAGTTGCGGTTGGTGTGCGGGATTAGGGACGGGTCGCGGAGGGCCTTAATGTGGGGCGTGGAGGCGCCTACGTCTTTCAGCGGCGTGTTATCGACGTAGTAGCCGTAGTTGCGCAGGCTGAGGCCCTTCGCCAGCACGTTGTTCCAGATGTGCCCGGCGGGCGGAAGGGCTGCTGGTTCACCGCCTTCGTAGTCGTAGTGCTTGCGGCGTCCGGCGTAACTGTTGGGCCACATCTTCTGGACGTAGTCCGGGGCAATGGCGGCGGTGGTCCAATTATGGCCATCAGCGCTGACATCGGCGGAGACGTAGAAGTTATCGAGCAGGACGAAATCACGGGCTAACTTGTGATGGTTCGGGCTGACCTTCTCCGGAAAGAGCGTGAGCGAGGGATCGCCGTTGCCTCGGCCGAGGTCGCCGAGAACCTGGTCGTAGGTTCGATTCTCTTTGACGATGTAGAGGACGTGTTTGACGAGCGAAGGGTCGCCGGCGCGGACGGGGATGATGGCGGTGGCGCTGTCGTTGTGAGCGAGCAGGAGGCGACGGTCTTCATAGGGGGTGTTACGCCTTACTTGGGCGCTCCAACGGTCGAGCTGGTCTTCGTCGAACGCGTCGATGATGGAGAGCGAACCGCGTTGGAGCCGGCCGACGTATTGGACGGCAACGTTGCCTTCGTGCAGGGGGGCCGGGCGCTGGGCGGGGTTGGGTCCTTTGGGGTTTGGAAAGCTCCCGCCGCCGCGGCCGTTGAAGACGAGCAGTTGGTTGTCGATGACGCGGGCGGCGAGGGGATACCAGCCGGTGGGGATGAAGCCGCGAACGCGGCTGCGGGCCTGGCTGATGTCGGCGACCGCGATGGCGTTGGCGTCCGAGCAGACGACGTAGAGATCCTTCTGGTCGGGGCTCAGGGCGAGGGCGCTGGGGGTCATGCCGGCTGGTTGGTTGGGAGAGAGGGCGACGTTCAGCGACTCTATGGCCGTGGCGGTGTTGCTGTCGCTGACGCCGACGACGGAAACGAGGTTCGTGTTGCTGCTCGTGACAAAAATTCGGCCCTTGAACTTGGGTGCATCGCTGTCGGCACCTTCGGGCTGACGGTCGCTCCAGAGCATGTCAGTGGGGTGCTGGCCAGTGCGGACGAGGCCGAGACGGTTGCCGGTTTCGGCGGCGTAGTGGCCGATGGCACCGTCGGCCCAATGGGAGACGAAGTAGCTCTTGCCGTCCGGATGGAAGAGGATGCGATAGGGGCGGCGACCGGTTTTCAGCTTTTCGATGGCGCGACCGGACTGGGGATTGATGACGTGGATCGCGTCGTGGAAAAGGCCGGCGGCGTAGACCAGGCGGCCGTCGGGAGAGACGGCGACGTCGCCGATGAAGTCGGTGTGTTTGCGGTCGGCGTTGGAGACGATGGGAATCGAGCGGAGGAGTTTGAGTTGGCCAGCGTTATCGTCAAAGCTGAGCTCATGGACGTTCGCCTGGCTGCCGCCGCCCACGTAGACCATTTTTCCGTTGGGAGTGAAGGCTAGGCCGAGCCATGCATCGGCTAGCGTCAGGCGGCTCCTTTCGACCAGAGTTTTAGCATCGAGGACGACGACTGACGGAGGGTTGTAACCACCGTGAAGGACGAGCAGCCAGCGCTTATCGGGCGACAAGGCGGACGCCATCGGGAAGGTATCCATCGCCTGTTGGCGGCCGGCGGCTTTGAGCACGGCACCGCTGTTGAGCAGGAAAGAGCCATCGGGCCTCGGGCCGACGCGTTCGCCCATTTCGGCCTGGGAGACCAGGAGCACGGCGGCAAGCAGCGTCGCGCTACCCGCCAGTAGGAGTGTTTTCATTCGCTGTATCTCTGTACGATCGGAAGGCGGCGACCGAAGCCGAACGCCTTGGTTGTGACTTTGAGTCCAGGGGCGGCTTGCTGGCGCTTGTACTCGGTACGGTCCACTTTGCGTGTAACGTCCCGAACAAGGGCGAGCGATAAGCTTAATTTTTCGGCGATGCGGGCCGGTGACATCATCTTCTCCACATATAGTTCGAGGATGGCGTCGAGCACGGGGTATTCGGGCAGAGAATCTGAATCCTTCTGGTCGGGACGGAGTTCGGCCGAAGGGGGTTTAGTGAAGACGGATTCCGGGATGGCGTTGTTGAGGCGGCGGTTCGCGACCCGGCAGAGTTCGTACACCTTCATTTTGGCGATGTCGCTGATGACGGAGAGGCCGCCACACATGTCGCCGTAAAGGGTCGCGTAGCCAACCGCGGTTTCGCTCTTGTTGCCGGTGGAGAGGACGAGCGCGCCGGTTTTGTTGGACAGGGCCATCAGCGTCATGCCGCGGAGGCGGGATTGCAAGTTCTCTTCGGTCAGGTCTGGAGCGGCCCCGGCGAAGGCTGGTTGCAGGGTTTCGATCATGGCGCTGTAGCCAGCGTTGATCGAAATGGTCGGGCAAGGGATGCCCAGGATGGCGGCCATGGCCTGGGCGTCGGTGAGGGAATGGTCGCTCGAATAGGGCCCCGGCATGGCGACTCCGGTGACATTCTCTTTGCCTAGGGCTTCGACGGCGATGCAGGCGACGAGCGCGGAATCGATGCCGCCGGACAGGCCCAGCAGCGCTTTGCGGAAACCGGTTTTAGCGAAGTAGTCACGGGTGCCCAGGACAAGCGCTTCGTAGACGGCCTCGATCTCTTCCGGGTGGCTCGCACGCTGGTCGCCGGTTCCGGTGTGGAAGTTCACGAAGACAAGATCTTCCTTAAAGCTGGGCGCGGAGGCGATGATTTTGCCGGTCGCATCCATGGCAAAACTGGAGCCATCGAAGACGAGTTGATCGTTGCCGCCGACTTGGTTGACGTAAACGAGCGGCAGCCCGTGCCGGCGCGCCGTGGCGGCGAAGATCTGTTCCCGCTGGGCCCGTTTCCCGATGTGATAAGGCGAGGCGTTGATCGAGAGAATGGCCTTCGCCCCGGCGCTGGAGAGCTCCTCTACGGGGTCGCGCTGATACAGGCGTCGCTCCCAAAACGTCTGATCGTTCCAGGCGTCTTCGCAGATGGTTACCGCGACCGGTGTCACTCCCAGCGTAGCGAGTTCCTGGCTTTCCGCTGGGCGGAAGTAACGCTGTTCGTCGAAGACGTCGTAGTTGGGCAGCAGCATCTTATGCTGACGAAAGACGACCTTGCCGCGTTGGAGCATGGCGGCGGTGTTCCACACCCGCTTGCCTTCGTTGAAGTCGGCCACTTCGACCGTGCCGCATAAGATGGCGATGCGCAGGGGGGCTGATTCGACGGCGAGCCGGGCAAGCTCCGCTTCCGCTGCTTCGAGAAACGAGGGGCGTTCAAGCAGGTCCTGCGGCGGGTATCCGGTGAGGGCGAGTTCCGGGAAGACAACCGCCTCCGCCCCTCCTTCGGCTGCGCGCCGCGCATAGCGCATGATTAGGCTGGCGTTGCCGACCAAGTCGCCAACCGTAGTATTGATCTGCCCCAGGGCAATCCGCATTCAGACTTCTATTGTAGCGATCCCTAGCCGACGACTTTCTTGCGCCGTGGTTTCAGCTCAGCCGGAGGGTTGTCGATTTCGACACGCATCAGGGACGAAATGGAGCGGACCGGAACGAGCGCCTGGGAGTCCTGGGGAGCGGGCGTCCGCACCCGCTGGGCAATCTCCGAGTTCAGCGAGGAGACGAACTGCTCAATCTGTCGCTGCATCTCTTCCATCTTTTCGCGCATGTTGAGGATAATCTCTACCCCCGCCAAATTGACGCCCAACTCGCGCGTAAGCTGCAGAATGACTTCCAGCCGCTCGACGTCTTCGTCGGTGTAGAGTCGCGTGTTCCCATCGCTGCGAGACGGCTTAAGAAGGCCTTCCCGCTCGTACATGCGAAGGGTTTGCGGATGGAGGCTGTACTGTTCGGCAACCGCCGAAATCATATAGGCAGCTTTGCTTCGTTTCGCCATAAGCTTCGCTTTTTAGTTATACCTTGGTCCAGAGTTCACTACGAGGGTCGGGTGGATACTGTTCGGCCAACTCGCGGAGAAGCTCACGGGTTCGTTCGTCGTTAGCCGGGGGCGCTTGCAGGAAAACCTCGACGATTTGATCGCCCCGCGTCTCTTTGCGCGCACTGGCGACACCTTTTTCCCGCAGACGGAATTTCTGTCCGTTCTGAGTGCCTTGTGGAATTTTTAAGATCGCCCGCCCGTCGATGGTTGGCACCTCGATCTTGGCTCCCAGCACGGCTTCGGGCACCGTGATGGGCACTTTGATTTCGATCGTATCGCCGTCGCGCTTGAAGAACGCGTGGTCTTCCACGCGAACCGTGATGTACAGATCGCCCGCGTCGCCGCCCATGCGACCGGCATTGCCTTTGGCGGCTACGCGCAGCCGCGAGCCACTGGCGACCCCGGCGGGAAGGCGGACTTCGACCGAGTCCATCCGCGCCGTACAACCTTCACCCCGGCACGCTGGGCACACGTTACGGAGCCGGCCGGAGCCGTTGCAGCGAGAGCAGGTAAGGTTGAATTTCATCGCCCCGGCGGTTTGGCTGACCTGGCCGGAGCCATTGCAATCGCCGCAAGTGGCCACCGCGCCACCGGCCGAACCGGAGCCGTTACACGAGGTGCAGGCGTCTTGCCGGGAAATGCTCAGGCGCACTTGCGTGCCTCGAATCGACTGCCAGAAGTCAATATTGAGCGAGTATTCAAGGTCGGCACCCTTCTCTGGCTGCTGCTGCTGAGCGGTTTCCCGACCGCCAAAGAACTGCGAAAAAATGTCACTGAAGCGGCCACCGGAATCGCCGGCTCCGCCCGTGGGAGGCGGCCGCCGGCCGCCCTGCTGATTGATGAAATCTGAAAAATCGAAGCCTTCGAAGCCCATTCCCGGCCCGCCCTGCGGCGGAGCTCCGCCTCCCGGAACGCCGGCATCCGAGTAGAAGCCATACTGGTCGTACATCTGCCGTTTCTTCGGCTCGTTCAAAATGTCGTAGGCTTCCTGAACGGTTTTGAATTTGTCTTCGGCGGCTTTATCGCCGGGGTTGAGGTCGGGG
>JBBRIO010000030.1:0-18605 GCA_038220855.1 Bryobacterales bacterium
GGCCGCCG
The DNA here is from genome assembly GCA_038220855.1 of Bryobacterales bacterium. Lineage (GTDB taxonomy): Bacteria > Acidobacteriota > Terriglobia > Bryobacterales > Bryobacteraceae. The sequence continues at coordinate 9 of JBBRIO010000030.1, forward strand.
GGTGGATTACTATGCAACCATCGGCTCCACCATGGCCGCCGCCGCCAAGGTGGGAGACCACGGCGCGGTGGTCATCGCCGACGCCCAATCAAGCGGCATCGGCCGCTATAACCGGCCCTGGCACTCGGCCCCTGACGCGGGCCTCTACTGCACGGTAGTCCTCCGCACGGACCCGTTGCCGGTCCTGACGATGGCGATCGGCCTGGCCGTGCAGGAAGCGATCGCCCGCCTTACCGGCTTGTCCTGCGACATCCGCTGGCCGAACGATCTGCTCGTGAATTCGAAAAAATGCTGCGGCATTCTGACGCAGCTGCATGAAGACCGCGTGCTGGCCGGGATCGGCATCAACGTCAACCACGATGGCTTCCCCGACGAGTTGAGCGGCATCGCCACCAGCCTTCGCCTCGAATCCGGCCGTCCTTGGAGCCGCGAGGAGTTGCTCGTCGAAGTGCTTCGCGGCATTGACAGCTTCACCTACCTTTCGCAGGAGGCCATTCTGGCCGCGTTTACCCATCAATCCAGCTACGCTCGCGGCCGCCGCGTCACCGTTGAACTTAACGGCACGGAGGTCCGCGGAACCACCGCCGGGCTCGACCCCAACGGCTACCTGCTGCTCGACGACGACCATGGCCGTCGGCATACAATAATTGCCGGAGGCGTCCGCCCATGCTCTTAGCGCTCGATGTCGGCAACACGAACATCACGATCGGTGCCTTCCGCGGGGAAACCCTCACCGGCCGCTGGCGGCTCCGGACGATTCGCGAACAGACCGCTGACGAATGGGGCATCCTGCTGCGCAACGTTTTCGCCCTGTCGAATCTCAACCTCGCCGATGTCGACGGCATCATCATATCGTCCGTCGTACCGGTCATCAACGGAACTCTCGCCGAAATGGTCGGCAAATACTTTGACCGGAGCGCGGTCTTTGTCTCGACCGACATGAACCTCGGCCTGACGATCAGGTACGACAACCCGAAGGAAGTTGGCGCTGACCGGGTCGTCAACGGCGTCGCCGCTTACTACCTTTACGGTGGCCCGGCGATCGTCGTCGACCTCGGCACCGCCATCACCTTTGACGTCATCTCCGCCGACGCCGAGTATCTCGGCGGCCTCATCTACCCCGGAATCGGCATCTCGCTCTCCGGCCTTTTCGCCAAAACCGCCCTCTTGCCCCAAGTCAACTTTGAACAGCCCTCGAAGCTCATCGGCACCAACACCGTCGGCTCCATTCAAAGCGGGCTCTATTACGGCACGATGGGCATGGTCGACGGCTTACTCGAACGGCTGAGCGCCGAACTCGGTACCCCGCCGCAAATCATCGCCACCGGTGGCCAGGCATCCATGATTCGGGCGGGTTCGCGGTTGGTGGAACACCTTGATGAAGACTTAACGCTAAAGGGGTTGCGTTTGCTATGGGAGAGGAACTGAACTACTTCAATTACTTCACCGAAGTAGAGGAGCACTTCCAAAAGGCCCGCGGCACGAGCCTATTTCTGATGTCGCCCATAGATTGGGCTCTGGTCGAAACCTGGAAGACCTCGGGCGTCCCCCTGGAAGCCGTTCTGCGGGGTATTGATGACGCTTTCTCCCGCAAACGCTCGAAATTTCAACAGGTCAACTCGCTGACTTACTGCAGCCAGCCTATCAAAAAGGCTGCCGAGGACATGGCCAAAAACCGGCCCGCCAAAGTGGCCCCCAGCAACGAAGACTCCCTTCCGCAGGACCGCCTGCAATCGTTCCTCGCCGCCAACAGCGAAGCCCTCCGCGCCAAAGAGTTTATTGATGAAGCAGACTCTCTCGCCGAGTTAGCAGCCACGCCCGAAACCGCTCACGCGGACCTCGAAGCGCTGGAACAACGAATGACCGCCCTCGAAGAACGAGTTCTCGCCCGCGCTCGCCTTCGCATGAGCGAAGCCGAGTTAGTCGCCATGCGGAGAGACCTGGAACTTCAATTGAAGCCCCATCGCAGCCGCATGGGGGCGGCTGAACTCGCCCTCCTCGAAAAGAACTTTCTCGATCGACAATTATTTGAGAAACTCGGTCTCCCCAGATTGAGTCTATTCTTCTTATACTAGTGAGTCAGGTCATGCATGTCTAAATCGGGACCCAGTAAAGCAACGGCGGGCAAAACGCCGGCCAAAGTAATCGATCCGCAGTTAGCGGCCTTCGAGGAGGCGATGCAGCTATTTCATCGCCGGGATTTCGCGGCGGCCCTCCCTCTGTTCGAAAAGGCTAGTCAAGGCCCTAAGACAGACCTCGGCCAAACTGCTCAGTTGCACGCTCGCATGTGCCAACAGCGCTTGGCGGCCGCTCGCCCGCCGCTCCAATCCGCCGAGGATTACTACGCGCACGGCCTCAATCTAACGAACCGGCGAAGGCTGCCCGAGGCCGAGGCCGCCCTCGCCAAGGCCCTCGCGCTAGCCCCTCGCGCCGACCATATCCACTACGCCCTCGCGCTCGCCAGGGGCCTGCAGGGCAACTACCGCGGTGCCGCCGAAAGCTTGGCCAAAGCCATCGAAATTCAACCAGGCAACCGCAAAGCGGCCCGCTTTGATTCCGACTTTCACGAAGTTCTGCAACATTCGCCGGTAAGGGAACTTGTCTACAGCGAAAAAATCGCAGGACACTAACCCCGCGCTGCGTGGCCCGCTCCGGATTGTCTCCATCGGTGGCGGAACCGGCCTCTCCTCCCTGCTCACAGGGTTGAAGCTCTACGCTTCTGGCGCTGAACCTATTGCCACCCTCGCCGCCATCGTCACGGTCACCGACGACGGCGGCAGTTCCGGACGACTGCGGAAGGATTTCGCCATCCTCCCTCCCGGTGATATCCGCAACTGCATGGTCGCCCTCGCCGAAGAAGAAGCTCTTCTCAGTCAGCTTTTCCAATACCGGTTCGCCTCCGGCCGCGGTCTCAAGGGCCATAGCTTCGGTAACCTGTTCCTTACGGCGCTCACTCATCTCACCGGCGACTTTGCCAGCGCCGTCCGCTTCGCTTGCGGCGTACTCGCCTCAGCCGGCGAAATCATCCCCTCCACCGCCGAGAACGTTGTCATCACCGCCAAACTGCAGGACGGCACCGTCGTCACTGGCGAAAGCCAGATCTCGAAAACCCGGTCTCCCATTCGCGACCTCAAGATCGTCCCTCGCCGTCCCAAACCTTTGCCCGAAGCGCTCGCCGTCCTCGCCGAAGCCGACCTCATCACCATAGGCCCCGGGTCGCTGTTCACGAGCCTCATCCCCAACCTCCTCGTCTCCGGTATCCCCCGAGCCATTTGCTCGAGCCCCGCGGTGAAAGTCTATGTCGGCAATCTCATGGGCCAGCCCGGTGAAACCGTCAACTTCACGGCCTCCGATCATGTCCGCGCCATCCTCCGTCACACCGGCCTCACCGGGGTCGAACGCGCCAAATTTCTCGACTACGTCGTGCTCAACTCCCAGGGAATTCACCCGCGTCAGTTGGGCCGTTATGCTGACCGCCAGGCTCTCCCCGTGGAGAACGATACCATCGCCCTCCGCGCCATGGGTCTCCAAATCGTCAAAGGGGAGTTACTCGCGGAAGGCGAGCAGGTCCGCCATAACCCCCGTGCCACCGCCGAAATCGTCCTCAAACTAGCCAAACTCGGTCGTCGTCGCCGTCAAATCCAAGGAGCAGAGCAAGCACTATGAACTCCCCCGTTTCCGTTGTCATCTTAGCCGCCGGCATGGGCACCCGCATGCGTTCGAAAACCGCCAAAGTGCTCCATCGCGCGGGCGGACTCACCCTCGTCGAGCACGTCGTCCGCCTCGCCTTGACGGTCGCCGAACCGCGGAACGTCGTCGTCGTCGTCGGCCACCAAGCTGAACAGGTCCGCCAGACCCTCGCCCCCTACGGCGTGCAAACCGCCGAGCAAACCGAACAGCGCGGCACCGGACACGCGCTCCTCTGCGCCCAATCCGCCGCCCCCGCCTCGGGCCACCTCGTCGTCCTGTACGGCGACGCCCCTCTCCTCACCGCCGAGACTCTCCGCTCTTTGGTAGACGAACGCCCCGAGACCGCCACGGTCCTGACGGCGATCCTCGACGATCCGACCGGCTATGGCCGCATTCTCCGCGATCCGGAAGGCCACGTCCTCGCCATCGTCGAACACAAAGCCGCCTCCGAAGCCCAACGCGCCATTCGCGAAATCAACTCCGGCATTTACTGCTTCCGGGCCGAGCGGCTCTGGGCCCACATCGATGCTATCGGCACGAATAACCCGGCCGAAGAATTCTATCTCACCGATATCGTCGAGTTACTCCGTCTCGCCGGCGGAAAGACCCACGCCCGCATTCTGTCCGACCCTAACGAGTTACTCGGCATTAACTCCCGCGTCGAGCTCGCCGAAGTCGATCGGATCTTCCGCGCCCGCAAAGTGACGGAGCTCATGCTCAGCGGCGTCACGATTGAAAGTCCGACGACGGTCTCCATTGATGTCGACGTCACCGTGGGCCAGGACACGATTCTCGAACCCGGCACGCGCCTGCTCGGCGGAACCCGCATCGGGGAGGATTGCCGCATCGGCGCCGGCTCCGTCCTCGAAAACGCCCAACTTGCCGACGGCGTCAACGTCCTCCCCTATACAATCATTGAGGATTCCGAGGTCGGCGCTGGTTCCCGCCTTGGACCGTTCGCCCGTCTTCGCATGCACAACGTCGTCGGAGCCAAGGCGCACGTCGGCAACTTCGTCGAACTCAAGAAGACGACACTCGGTGACGGGGCCAAGGCAAACCACTTGGCCTACCTCGGCGATTCCATTATCGGGGCCCGCTCCAACGTCGGGGCCGGCACCATCACCTGTAACTACGACGGGGTGGATAAACATCCTACGACGATTGGTGAAGGAGTCTTTGTCGGCAGTAACTCGACGTTGGTCGCTCCGGTTACTCTGGAACCGGGGAGTTATATCGCGGCCGGCAGCGTCATCACCGACACCGTCCCCGCGGGCGCCCTCGGCTTGGGCCGCGGACGCCAGGTGAATAAACCCGGTTGGGTAAAGGCGCGGAAGGGCTAGTCCTTTACTTTATCTTTCACTCTCTTCGCGGCCCTTTCGGTGGCATCGGCCGCTTTGCCGACGCCCTCTTTGGTCTTGTCAACCACTTTGTCGCCGACGGCCCTGGCGGCGTCAGCAGTCTCTTTCGCCGCGCGCCTGGTGGCCGCCACCGCTTCGTCGGTCTCCCGGCGAACTCGAGTATCGTTGTCCTCGGCACATCCCGCAAGCAGGAGCGCCAAGGCTACCATCGGAACTATGATGATCTTCATACTGGAGCAGATGATCTCGGTAACAGCTCTGTTACAAGGCGGCGGATCGCTCTAACGGGTAATCCGATCCAGATCCCGTTCTAATCGCCTCATCGCTTCTTCGATCCGTTCGGCCTTACGTTCCAGGTCCCGGCTGTGGCGCGTCACCCGGCGTTCAATTTGCTCAGCCCGGCTCTCTACCTTCTGCCCTTGGCGCTCGGCCTCGCGCCCCAGTCGCTCACCCATCTGATCGAGCCGGTCTCCCACCCTTTCCATTCGTTCCGCGATTCGGTCAGCCGATCGGTGCGAAAGGCATCCGCCCAGCAAAAGCAAAGGGGTTAGCAAAAGAATCAAACGCATAACCCTCATTTACGTAGGCAATGCCGCCGGCGTTCAAACAATTTTCGACATTACAACACGAGCATCGGGTGGTAAAGATTCGGCAGCACGATTTCTCCAATCGCCACCAACTCCCCCGCCCCGTCCACCGCCCGGACGTACCGCGCCCCCTGCTCCACCCGAAACGGGTTCACTCGGAAATCCCGCCCCTGCCGAATGAACCCCGCCGTCACCTCGTCCACCCGTTCCCGAGGAAACTCCGGCAACAAGTCAATCGCCGGAACCATCGCCGCGGCCAGCGTTGCCGGGTCGGCCAGCTCCTCTAACGTTTTCGCTTGGCCAAGGGTAAAAATCCCGGCCCGTGTCCGTCGCAGCGCCGACAAATGCGCCCCACACCCCAAGAGCACCCCCAAGTCATGCGCCAAACTCCGAATGTAGGTCCCTGTCGAGCTATGCACGCGCACCCGCGCCGAATCGCCGTCGCAACTCAACAAGGTAAGTTCGTAGATCGTCACCGGCACCGCTTTCAGCTCCACCGGCTTACCCTGCCGCTCCAGCTTATACGCCGGCACCCCGTTGATCTTCTTCGCCGAAACCGCGGGCGGCATCTGAATAATCTCTCCCCGAAACCCATCCAACGCCCGCTCCAGAATCGCGGCGTCCAGGGTCACCGCCACCGCCTCGGTCGTCGCCTCTCCGTCCGCATCGTAGGAGTTGGTCGCAAAACCGAACCGAATCGTGGCCTCGTAGACCTTATCCGCGTGCGTGAAAAACTGCGCCAGCCGCGTCGCCCGGTTCAACACGAGCGGCAGAACCCCGGTTGCCATCGGGTCCAGCGTCCCCAGGTGGCCCACCCGCTTGGTCTGCGCCAACCGCCGCATCTTACCCACCACGTCGTGCGACGTCCATTCGGTGGGCTTATCCACCACGATTACTCCATCCATCAACTTCCAGGTTGGCACAAAGTAAACTGGTAAGGGTGGAGCAAGAGCAAGTTCAAGGCAAACTTTATGATGGACGGCTGCTGCGCCGTCTGGCGTTCTATGTGAAGCCTTACCGGAAGCAGGTCGCCGCGACCGTTGTCCTGCTCACCGTTCACTCCCTGCTCGAATCCGTCGGCCCCCTCCTGACCGCGATCGCCATTGACCGCTATCTCGTCCAGCGCGCCCCAGGCGCTTGGGAAGGCATCTCCCAACTCTCGCTGATTCTGCTCGGCGTCTCGGTCCTCATCCTGCTCGCCGAGTTCGGCCAGGCCCTTCTGATGCAGTGGACCGGACAGCGCGCGATGTTTGCCCTCCGCCGCGATTTGATGGCCCAACTCCACCGGCTCGACATTGCTTACTTCGACAAACACCCCGTCGGTCGACTGGTGACCCGCGTCACGAGCGACGTCGAAACCCTCAACGAACTCTTCAGCTCCGGCCTCGTCGCCATCCTCGGCGACGCCATCATGCTCACCTGGCTGCTCGGCGTCCTGCTCTGGATGAGCCCGGGCCTTACGGCCATCCTCCTCGCCGTTACCCCTCTCGTCTATTGGGCCACCATGGAGTTCCGAACGCAGGTCTCGGCCAGCTACCGCCGCATTCGCCTCGCCATCGCCCGCATCAACGCCTTCCTCAGCGAACATATCAGCGGCATCGCCGTCCTCCAAGCCTTCAACCGGGAAGAGGCCGCCCGCCAGGATTTCGCCGAAATCAACGGCGAGCACATGGTCGCCTTCAAACAAAGCGTCTTCGCCTACGGCTGGTTCTACCCCGTCGTCGAATTCCTCAGTATGCTGGCCTTCGCCGGCATTCTCGTCTACGGCGGTTGGCAAGTCCCCCGCGGCACCCTCTCGCTCGGCGTCCTCATCGCCTTCTTTCAGTTTGCCCTCCGCTTCTTCCGCCCCATTCAGGACCTCAGCGAAAAATACAACATCCTCCAATCCGCCACCACCGCCAGCGAACGGATCTTCGAACTTCTCGACACCGTCCCCACCATCGCCGCCCCGGCCCACCCGGTCCCCGTCCCGGAAGACCTCACCATCGGCTTCCATCATGTCTGGTTCGCCTACACCGCCGAGGATTGGGTCCTCCGCGATGTCAGTTTCTCCATCGCCCCCGGGGAAGCCATCGCCATCGTCGGCCACACCGGTGCCGGCAAAACCACGATCACGAATCTTCTCCTCCGCTTCTACGATGTGCAACGCGGCCACATCTCGATCGGCGGCGTCAACATCAAGCAGTTCGACCCCCTGGCCCTCCGCCGCCGCTTCGCCATCGTTCTGCAAGATCCTTACCTGTTCACCGGCACCATCGGTTCCAACATCAGTCTCGACACCCCCGGCATCGACGAAGCGAAGCTCACCGCCGCCGCCGCCCAAGTCAACCTGCTCGACTTCATCGAAAAGCTACCGAACCGCTTCGAAGAGCCGATTCTCGAGCGCGGCTCCAACCTCTCCACCGGCCAAAAACAGCTCGTCAGCTTTGCCCGCGCCCTCGTCCACGAACCCAAAATCCTGATCCTGGACGAAGCCACCTCCAGCGTCGAAACCGATACGGAACTGCTGATCCGCGACGCGCAAAAACGTCTCCTCCGCGGCCGCACCTCCATCTCCATCGCCCACCGCCTCTCCACCATCCAAAACGCCGACCGCATCTTCGCCTTTCACAAAGGCCAACTCCGCGAAGCCGGCTCCCATGCCGAACTCATCCAGCAGCGCGGCCTCTACTGGAAACTCTTTCAGCTGCAGTATCAGGAACTCTAACCGTATGCATCGAATCTGGATATTTCTCTGCGTCTCCGCACTATGCGCCGCCGACCCCGTCGCCCAGATCACGGCTCTCGCCGACCAAGTCGCCCCCGAACTCGGTGCCGACGCCCTCCTCCGCCTCATCGAAAAAGGCCGCATCGTCGGGCTCCCCGCCCAGAAAAAAATCATCGCGCGCGCCCACGAACTGGCCCGCCTAGCCAAGGATCCCGTTCGCCGCGTCCCTGTTCCCGGCCTCGGCCCGGCCAAAGCCGACGAGGTCGCCCTCGACCGTCTGTCGCTCGAAACCCGCGCCATCTTCGCCCTTACCCAACTCGACGCCGAACTCGGCGCGAAAGCGTTTCGCGATGTCGTCAAACCCACGCCCCGCAAAAACACCTGCGCCGACGGCACCTACGACGACGTCACCGCCTACGCCGCTCTCCTCCGCATCTTCGGGAAAACCGAAGACAAACTGGCCTTCGTCCAAAGCCTCTCCAGCCACGCCGAACTCTCCCCCGCCGCCTGGCTCGCCGACGAAGACGTCGTCAAAGGTGCCCTCTCCGGCGCTCTAGCCCGCCTTACCGGCGAAGAGCGCCTGTTCACCGGCCTCCTGCCCGACACCCTCGCCAAGTACAAGTCCCTCCCCGTGGCCGGGGCCCTCGGCGAGTACGTCAAACGCAATCTCGAAACCGAAGCATGTAAAGAAAGCGGCGTCGAGGGCTGGCAACGCAACGCCCGCGCCGCCGCGGCCGCCACATTCAAGCTTGAAACCAAGCCGCCCGCCTTGGGCGACGGCCTACAAAGCCGCAGTTGGATCGAAGACGATCGCGAAAGCCAAACGCTATTCCAATCGCTCCTCTTTGCCCGCAACAAGAGCGCCCCGGAATGGTACGCTCGCTTCGCCGAATACCTCAAACGGATTCGCGACGGCAAAGCGTCCTTTGACCGTCAGGCCGAAATGTTCGGCGCCGCTTACGTCGCCTCGCCCCGCGGTCTCATCCGCGAAAACATCCTCATCGAGTACATCAACGTACTGGCCCAAGCCACGCTGCAACGCGAAAGCCCACAAGGTTGGTATCGCCAGGCCATCGCCCTGCCCGCGGCCGTCGTCAGCCTCCCCGAAGCCGAATACGAAAACGTGCTCCGCGCCTACGAACGCAGCGGCAACCCGGGTCTCGTGCTCATCGCCAGCCAGCAACGCCTCGGCCTTTAGTCCGCTCGGCTTCGCCTGCCGCTCAGTCCGAATACTAAAAACGCTCCGCCGCCCAATAGGAAGAATAAAGGCGTCGAGACACTGTCCATCGAATTGTGTACGGCTATCCCGTCTTGATACAGCCAAACGGCAGCCAACAGCGCGGCGCAAACGCGCAGCAGCCAGATTCCTATAACCAGAGGATTACGCATAAGTCTCGTTGGCAAAACATAGTGGAGAATCCTAGGGTATTCGCCATACTGCCGCCGACCTATGTGTCTAACGTACTCAGGGTTCTAGTAATCCACCGGTACTTTTTCGAAACGTCATTCCCCCGAACGTCACCACGCTCTCTTCGTCAATCTGCCAGTGCTCGTACGTCAACAGCTCCCCCCGAGCCTCCGGATGCGCCGCCAAATACGAATAAAACGGAGCTGTCCCACACCAGTTCAAATCGTCATTATTCTCCCGCACCTGGGCCCAAAACTTCCCCGCCGCCCCCGCTGCCAATGACGCGATCCGCTCCCGATCCCGCCCATCAATCTCCGTCATCGAATCCGTGTACGCCCGCCGACTCTCCTGGTCGCCGTACCGCGGCCCCTTGTGGGCCATATCCACGCCCAACACCCAAACCAACCGGTCCCCTTCCCGCGCCGACCACTCCCCCAACTCCTGAAGGAACGGATGCCCCGGCCGAGTCAGGGGCCCGCACAGAATCGGGACAATCTCGATATCCGGCCCGTACAAATACTGCAGAAACACGACCTGAAACTCAATCGAATGTTCCACCGCAAAACAGGGGTCTTCCATCATCGCCAGGCCCGTCAGGTTCTCCGGCACCCGGGTCCGAGTCTCTCCGACGGGCGTCGCAAATCGCTTCCGCGTCATCCCGAACCGGTCCCGCGCCCCCTGGTGCGATGTCCCCAAAATCACGAACGTCTTCTCAGCCGCCGCCGTCTTCGATAGGCTCGCCGCCAACGCGGAATAGGCGCTGACGTAGGATGCCCGCGCCGGCTCCGGGCTCGCGTGCGGAGATGCGATGCCGTGCAGCACCCGCGCCGCCCCCGGCTCGGCAAACCACGTATCAAACAGCGCTCGCAGCTTCACCCCTTCGGTCGGATAGTTCCCCGGCCCCCCATGGCGCGCCGGCAGCGTCTCCGCCCGCGCGAACCGCTCAAACATCCTGGCAAAATTGTCATCGTCCAGAAACCCCGCCTCGCTCAGCGCCTCCGCCAAATCCTCGGGCAAAGGGTCGAGCGCCAACGCTCGAACCAGCTCCGGCGGAATCAACAGCATCGCCGTCGAAATCCCCGTCGGGTCATGCAGGACGAGTCCTGGTTGCTGCGGATCGTTCGAAGGAAATCCGTCAATCTCCGGGCGAATAGCCATGCCACTATCATAGGAGAATGGCCAAACTGAATAAGACCGAACTCCAAGCTGCTATCGATTCCCTCCCCGGATGGACCCTCGAAAATGAAAAACTTCACCGCGAGTACGCTTTTGTCGACTTCGTTCACGCGTTTGGGTTTATGGCTACTTCGGCCATTGCGATCGAGGCGATGGAGCACCATCCCGAATGGTCCAACGTCTGGAACAAGGTCGTCATCGATTTGACCACCCACGACGCCGGCGGGATCACGTCGAAGGACATTCTACTCGCCAATAAGCTCGAAGCGATTGCACAAAAACTGCTCGGATAAGGATCAATGAAAAAGCTTGGGTTCGTTTGGGTTACATTCGCGGGGCTCCTCGCGGCGCAGGAACAGTTCCGCGGGTCGGCCGACCTCCAACGGGTCATCGACGAAGCCGTCGCCGCTGACAAAATGCCCGGTGCCGTCTGCCTCGTCGGCCATCAAGGCAAGATCATCCATCGCAGCGTCCACGGCTCCCGAGCCTTGGTCCCGGCCGTCGAGCCCATGGCCATTAACACGATCTTCGACGCCGCCTCCCTCACGAAAGTGGTCGCCACCACCTCTTCGATCATGAAACTCGTCGAACAAGGCCGCGTCCGCTTGAACGACAAGGTCATCGTCTACCTGCCCGGCTACCAGGGCGGCAAAAGCGACATCACCCTTCGCCACCTCCTCACCCACTTCTCCGGCCTCCGACCCGACCTCGACTTGAAGCCCGAATGGTCCGGCTACGAACTCGGCATCAAAAAGGCCCTCGTCGACAAGCCCGTTACGCCCCCCGGGGAACGCTTCGTTTATAGCGATATCAACTTTATTCTCCTCGGCGAAATCGTCCGCCGCGTCTCCGGCCGCCCCCTCGACCAGTTCGCCAAAGAAGAGATTTTCACCCCGCTCGGCATGGTCGATTCCGGCTTCCGCCCCGCTGCCTCCTTCCGGCACCGCATCGCCCCCACCGAACAATACCCCGGTATGGCCGCCCCGTTACGCGGCATCGTCCACGACGAAACCACTCGCTTCATGGGCGGCGTCGCCGGTCACGCCGGCCTGTTTACCACCGCCGCCGACCTCGCCCGCTTCGCCCAAGCCATCCTCAACGGCGGCGAACTCGACGGCGTCCGCGTGTGGAGCCCCCTGACCGTGCGGAAGTTCACCCAACCCCAATCCCCCTCCGACCAGCCCATCCTCCGCGGCCTCGGCTTTGATCTCGACTCCCCCTTCTCCGCCAACCGCGGCGAACTCTTCCCCATCGGCTCGGTCGGTCACACCGGCTTCACCGGCACTTCCCTCTGGATCGACCCCTCCACCCAGTCCTACGTCATTCTTCTCGCCAACTCCGTCCATCCCCAGCGCCGCCCCGCCATCACCGCCGTCCGCGCCCAGGTCGCAACCATCGTCGCCGCCAACCTCGGCATCGACGCGCCCGGAATGTCGCTCACCGGCTATAACGAAACCATGGCCGGTATCCGCCGCCACATCAACCGCGTCGGCCAGGTCCAAACCGGCCTCGATGTCCTGATCGCCGAAAAGTTCGCCCGTCTCAAAGGCAAACGCGTCGGCGTCATCACGAACCACACCGGCTTGGCCTTGGACGGCCGGCCCGGCTTCCTCGTCATGCGCGAAATGGGCGTCAACGTCACCGCCCTCTTCTCTCCCGAACACGGCATCTTCGGCAAAGAGGACCACGAAAACATTGCCGACGCTCGCGAGCCCCAAACCGGCATCCGCATCTTTAGCCTCTACAGCGAAGCCAACCGCCGTCCCAGCCCCGCTATGCTCGCCCAACTCGACGCCCTCGTCTTCGATATCCAAGACATCGGCGCTCGCTTCTACACCTACACGAGCACGATGAAGAACGCCCTCGAAGCCGCCGCCGCCGCGAAGCTACCCGTCTACGTTCTCGACCGTCCCAACCCCATCACCGGCGTCCGCGTCGAAGGCCCCATGCTCGACAAGGCCCTCGAAAGCTTCATCGGCTGCCACAATATCCCCCTCCGCCATGGCATGACCGCCGGAGAACTAGCCCGCATGTTCAACGCTGAACTCAACCTCAACGCCAACCTCGAAGTGGTCACCATGAAAGGCTGGCAACGCGGCGACTGGCTCGATTCCACCGGCACCGTCTGGGTAAACCCCTCCCCCAACATGCGAAGCCTCAACGCCGCCCTCCTCTACCCCGGAGTCGCGATGCTCGAAAGCTCAAAAAACTACTCCGTCGGCCGCGGGACCGACGCCCCGTTTGAACAGATCGGCGCCGAATTCATTCAAGGCCGCCAACTCGCCGCCGCCCTGAATGCCCGTAAAATCGCCGGGGTCCGCGTCTACCCCACCCGCTTCACCCCTACCGAATCGAATCTCAAGGGCAAGCTCGTTGAAGGCGTTCGCCTTGTTATCATCGACCGTGAAGGCTTCGACGCCGTCCGGCTTGGTATAGAAATTGCCGTCGCGCTCCAAAAGCTTTACCCCGGCCAGCTCAACTTTGCCACCAATGGCAAGCTGATCGGAAACGCAGCCCTCATTAAAGAGTTCACCGCCGCCGCCGATCCCCGAGCCGTGCAGGCACGTTTGGAAGAGGAGTTAATCCCCTTCCTCGCGCGCCGCGCCAAATTCTTGCTCTACTAACGATTTAAACAACTACCGTCTTCCCTGCCGCGCGTGCCGACGGCTCTTTGTCCGTATCCGCACTTTTGCGCTTCGCCGCGTCCACCATCCAGAGTGGCGGCCGCCCCCGCCGCTTTCCGCGGCCCAATGCCAAGCGCTCCAGCGTCGCAATCGCCTCTTCTAAAGAGTCTCTTTCTGCCTTCAACTCGGCGAGTATTTTAGTGACGTCCATTTCAGTACCTTTGTCGTGCCGTATTCCGTTCCTAGAACAAGGGCAGGCAATGTAAGCCTTCCCTTCTATACTTTGTACTCGAAAATGGGTGCCGATTCAAGAGTTTTGTTCTGAATTCAGAACAGGGCCCCTAATTAACCAATCAATTCGCCGCTTTTTGCCGGCTCCAATGCCAATAAAAAGGAATCCCCACCAGGACTATACCCACTCCAATCAGGCTCTCCCGCGGCGATTCGATCAGCGTCGACACAATCAACGCCCCCGCCACCAGCACAAACACTATGGGCACAAACGGATACCCCAGCGTCTTGTACGGCCGGACCAGATCCGGTCGCTTCCGTCGCAACACCAGCACCGACGCCGTCGCCATCCCATATAAAATCCACGACGCAAAAATTACCGACGTGATCAACTGCTCATACTTCCCCGTTAAAATAAACAGCATCGACCATCCAGAAAGCAAAATAATCGAGTTCGCCGGGGTGAAATACTTCGGATGGACTTTCGCAATCGACGGGAAGAACAGCTTATCCCGCGCCATCGCAAACGGCACCCGCGACCCCGAGAGGATCGACCCGTTCAACGCCGCGAAAATTGAAATCATCGCCGCAATCGATACCGCGTTCGCCCCCGATGTCCCCCAAATCTGCCGCATCATCTCCGCCGCCACCCGGTCACTCGTCGCCACGGCCCCCGCCGATAGAACATAGAAGTACGCGATATTCGCCCCCAAATATATCGCCATCACCGCCAAACTTCCCAGGATCAGCGCAATCGGCAAATTCTTCTGCGGATTCTTAATTTCGCTCGAAACCATGCTCACGTTGTTCCACCCGTCATAAGCCCACAGCGCCGCCACCAGCGCCGCAAAAAAACCGGCCAACCCGCCGGTCGAAGACGGAATACTCGTCGTGAAGTTCGCCGTCGATCCCCCCGAATACGTCACCCCCACGCCAATAATCAGCACAATCAAGGCGACCTTCAAGATCGTCACCCCCACCTGCACCCCGCCCCCCACCTTCACGCCAAAATAATTCAGAAAGCCCAGCGCCGCAATCACCGCCATCGCCAGCAACTGCCCCGTCTTCACTTCAAGCCACGAAGATTGATAAATGGTCGTGTCCAACCCAGGATAAAAATTCGTCATGTAAATGAAAAATCCTGTCGCCAAACTCGCAATCGATCCCGACTTGGCCACCCACATCTGCGTCCATCCGTACACAAACGCAAAAAACGGGCCGTACGCCTCCCGCAAATACGCGTACTCCCCCCCCGCCTCCGGCATCGCCGACGCCAGTTCGGCATACGTCAACGCCCCCGCCAGCGAGAGCAAACCCGCAAAGACGAAGACGAAAAACACCATCTCCGCCGAACCAACGCTCAGCACCATCTTCTTGGGCACCAGAAAAATTCCCGACCCAATCACCGTCCCGACGACGATCGCCGCCGCCCCCCAAACGCCCAAATCGCGCTTCAGTTCAACCATTTTGGACCCTCTCTTCTTTCAGAAAAATTGAAATCAACAGCGCCGTCGTCACGGTGACGGCCGACCCAATCAGGACATACCAGGTCCACGCAATATTCGTCCCAAACTTCACGTAAAGGTTCGTGATCAATCCCGCCAACATCCCCACCATGGCCGCGCGCTCGCCGACGTGCTTAGTCAAAACCCCCAGCAAAAACACGCCCAACAGACAGCCATACACGATCGAAGCAATCGACAACCCGGATTCCAGAACCGACTGAATATTCTGCGCCACCAGCGCAATCGCAAACAGCACGCCCCCCCAGCCCACCGTAATCCAGCGCGACCAGTACAAGTATTCCGCCTCCGTCCGCTCCACTTTCGCCATCGGCTTCCAGAAATCCATCACCGTCGTCGACGCCAGCGCGTTCAGCGCCGCACTCAAATTCGACATCGCCGCCGCCAGAATCGCCGCCATCACGAGACCCGCAATCCCCCGCGGCAGGAAGTCCCAAATGAACTGCGGATAGATCCGGTCCATGATCGCCGGTGGCGCTTGCCCGGTGTCTTTGTAGTAGACGAACAGAATCAGCCCAATCAGCAAAAACAGCGAAAACTGAAAGAAAATCACTACCCAACTGCCGAACAGCGCCCACCGGCTATCCGCCTCCGTCCGCCCCGCCAATAAACGCTGCACCATCAGTTGCTCGGTCCCATGGCTCGCGGTCGTCAGGAACGCGCCGCCAATCACCCCCGCCCAAAAGCTGTAGGGCCGCGCGAAAAATTCCTGCGACCACTCGAACCGGAAATCGAAAACCCGCAACTTGTTCGCCGCGGCCGCCGTCTCCATGATGTGCGGCCAGCCCCCGGGCACCAGGTGAAAAATCACGTACAAGCTGACCAGCGCTCCCACCACGTAAAGGAACATCTGCACCACATCGGTCCAGATCACCGCCGTCATCCCTCCCTCGAACGTGTAAAAAAGTGTGAGCGCAACGATCATTAAGATCGAAACCAGCTCCCCCGTCCCCAGCACAATTGAGATCACAATCGAGATCGCGAATACCCGAACGCCCTCTGCCATTGCCCGTAACAACAGGAAACTGCCCGCCGTCAGCTTGCGGATATTCGGCCCGAATCGGCGTTGCATCAACTCATAGGCCGTGTACATCTCGCCCCGAAAATACTGCGGCAGGAACAGCACGCTGATCACCACCCTGGCAACCAGATAACCGAACACGACCTGCAAAAACCCAAAATCGCCCCTAAAAGAGATGCCCGGCGTACCGATCACCGTCAGCGTGCTGGTCTCGGCCGAGACGATCGAAAAGCCAATGGCCCACCAAGGCGTGTTTCGCCCGCCCAAAAAATAGTCTTTCAAAGTCTGCTGAGAATCACGAAATCGAGCACCAAACCAGGTGATGCCGATCAGGTAGGCGACGATGACGCCGAGGTCGAGAATTCGCATAAGAGGAAAGGGGAGTGTAACATGGCAAATGCTGGAACAATTTTCGGAATCGGTCCATCTAACCGCTGTGCAGTAAAATGTGCGGTGCAATATGCGTTGCGGCTGAGAGGTCGATTCAGCTATACTCCGGCTTTGCGCATTATCACTCGGGAGGCAAGAGTGTTTTTCTGGAAAACTTTACTCGTGATGGGATTGGCGGCGGGTCTCGCCATAGGCCAGGAGCCCAGTTGGGTCGATCGAGGAGAATACGAACTCGTAGTCGAGCAGATCGGCAAAGCGACTGATCCGGCCAAGAAGCTGGAACTGCTGAACCAGTGGAAAACGAAGTATCCGAAGACGGCGTTCGCCATGCAGCGATTGGGCCAGTTCCTGGGGACCTACCAGCAGCTCGGCAAAGCCGCTGAGATGCTCGGCGTCGCCAAGGAAATTGCAGCCGCCGACACCAAGAACTTCACCGGGCCCTATTACATCGCCCTCTTGACCACGTCGATGCAGACCACCGACCCCGCCACCCTTGCCGAAGGCGAGAAGGCCGCCAACCAGCTTCTCAGTGGGATCGGCGAATACTTCGCTGAGGCCAAAAAGCCGGCCGGAGTCGACGCCGCCGCCTGGGCCAAACAGAAAGCTGACGTCCAGAATACCGCTTGGGCCACTATTCTTTACGTCTCAAATGCGTCGAAGAACCCAGCGACCATCGAAGCGACTCTCCGCAAATTCATCGACTTCAATCCCGCCAATGCCGAAGCAGCCTACAAGCTCGGCTCCGCCATTCTCGGCCAGAAGAAAGCCGAGCGGCAGCCGGAAGCTCTTTGGCAGGTAGCCCGCGCCTGCGCCCTCACCGGCGCTGGCGAACTCCCCGCTGCAAACAAAAAAGCGGTGTGCGACTACCTGAATCGGGTTTACCCGCAGTACCGCGGCGACAAGAAAGGGCTAGACAAGCTGATGGCCGATGCGGCCGCTACCCCATACTCCCCTGCTGGCTTCATCATCAAGACCAAGCAGCAGGAAGACATTGAGCAGCTCGAAGATTTGAAGAAGACCAATCCGCAGCTCGCCCTGTGGGTGCAGTTGAAGCAGGAATTGACGGGGCCTACGGCCGCCGACAACTTCGAGAAGAACCTGAAGGGTGCGGCAATCCCGAAATTGAAGGGCAAGCTCGTCTCGATGGAACCAGCCCTCAACCCGAAGAAGCTCGTCATCGGAGTCTCCGATGCGACCACCCCGGAAATCACGATCATTCTCGAAGCGGGTGCGGCGTTTAAGGGCAAGGCGGATCCGGGCATCGAGATTGAGTTCGAAGGCATCGGCAAGGAGTTCACGGCCGATCCGTTCAACCTCACCGTCGAGTCCGAACGCGCGCAGATCACCGGTTGGCCCACCCCGGGCATCGCCGGCGCAGCCCCCGCAGCCAAGAAGGCGGGCGGCGCAGCAAAAAAAGGCGTGACGAGAAAGAAGTAAATGCGGTTCCTTAGGAACAGCAAAGGGAAAGGGTGGGGCTTCGGCCTCGCCCTTTTCGTTTTTACGACCCTCCTCCCGGCCCAAACCGAACTCCTCCCTTTCATCACCCCCGCACAGTGGACCGCCATCGAATCCAGCATCAACGTCTACGAGATCTGGCTTGATCAGCAGTGGGAGAGAGTCTACGACGTCCAGCGCGAACTCGAAATAGAAGAACGGCGACCCGTCCTCGACCCCCAAGCCCTCGGCCTGCGCATTGCCGAACTCACCGCCATCCGTCGCCAGGGCATCGCCCGCATCGCCGAAGCCGTTACCGCCAATCGAAAACTTCTCTCCCCAGCCCAACTCGCCCAACTCGACGCCCTCGTCGTCAACCAAAAAGTCATGGCTATCACCAACTTCGCCCCCTGCGAATACTGGTTCACCCCCCCGCCCAACGCCGAAC
>JBBRIO010000031.1:0-18420 GCA_038220855.1 Bryobacterales bacterium
CCGCGGAGGGCTGGCCTTACTTCGTGATGGAGTATGTGGACGGTCTGCCGATTCATCGCTGGTGCGACGAACATAACCTCGATACGAGCCAGCGCGTGGTGTTGTTCACTGGGGTGATTGCCGCGGTTCGGTATGCGCATCAACGTCTGGTCGTCCACCGGGACTTGAAGCCGGGAAACATCTTCGTCACTCATGACGGCGTGGTGAAGTTGCTCGACTTTGGAATCGCGAAAGTGTTGACCCCGGCGATCGGCCAGGAAGCACCCGCCACCGAAACCCTGGCGATGATGCTGAGCCAGAATATGCCAGTCCGGAGCAGATGCAAGGAGCACCGATTACGACCCTCTCGGACGTTTATTCCTTAGGTGTCGTGCTGTACGAATTGCTCACTGGCGAACGGCCGTTCAAACTGCGAAGCGCCGCGACGCACGAAATGGTCCGGGTAATCGCGGAGTGACGAGCCAGTGCGGCCAAGCACCGTGGTTAAGGATCCAGTCAGCAGGCGCCTGGTGGGCGATCTGGATTCGATTGTGTTGATGGCGCTGCGCAAGGAACCCGAACGGCGCTATGGATCGGCGGAATCCTTTGGAGATGATTTGCAACGGCATCTCGAGCAGCGGCCGATTCAGGCGCGGGAGTCGACTCCATGGGAGCGGTTTCGGCGTTTCCTGCGGAAGAATCCAGGGGTGTTCCTGACGGCGGTGTTGTTGTTGATACTGATCCTTTCGGGTATGGGCACCTTGGCGTGGCAGGTAAGACACGAGTTGCAGAGCGGCAAACTGGAGGCGGGGGCGGGACCGTTTGTCACACTGTTCTGGGCATTTTCTTGCGGAGTCATCCTGGCTCTTTTGGCCGGGGCCGTGTATTTCGCCGAAGTGGGCTGGGCCCGGCTGGTGGGGGTGGCGGGAGGAAGGATCTTTTTCGGACTCTGCATGGCGGAGAGGTTTTCCATCGAGACTCGATTGGGTTGGATGCGGAGCGCGGTGGCGGGGAACGCAAATCCACTGACGCTTTTCTCGCCTCTCCATTTTCTGATGGTGGTGATCCATGGCGCCGTGGTTTTGGTACTTCTGGCTTACATCCGGCGCCGGCGGGGGAGGACGGGGCAAGCTTTCTTTATCCTCATCTCCGCGTTGTTTGTGCCTCTTTGCGAGCGGGTGCTGCTCGGGGGAGCGATTAGCGCAATGACCTATGAGATGGGCCTTATCCCGATTGCCGGGGCGACGGCGATGATAGGGGCGGTGACGCTCGTGGCAATTCTCATCGAGCATTGGATAGCTGCTCTCCTTTCCAGGAAAAGTTGAGCTAATTAGCGAGTGGAGTGCGCTAAGGCAAGGTGAACTCCAGGGAGGAGTTTCTACCATGTTACTCGCCGCCGCGTTATTGTTTTCGTTTTTGTTTCAAGTTACTCCGCCGGACCGCTTAACGGAGTTGGTGGAAGAACTGCGCCAGCTTACAATGAGTGGCGACCATCAGTCCGCCCGCCGGCTGGTGCCGGGCCTTCTGACTGAGATAGCAAAGGGCCACCCGGACGCAGCCCTGGGCTGGAACCAGGCTGGCGCTTATTTCACAGCGCAGGGGGAATACGCTGAAGCTGAGCGGGCGTATTTTCAAGGCCTTCGTCTGGCAGATCGCCAGAACGACAACACTCGTCTGCGAGCGCTCCTGCTTCTGAATCTTGCCATTGTGTATCTGGAGACAGGGAGGCCGGTCTTGGCGGAGAACTTTTCCCGCCGTTCGTTGATTCCCGCCCTGGAAGCCTACTCTTCGTCCGGGCCGGAATTATCGAACTTTTACTATATTCTTGGTGCGGCCCGCCAACAGCAAGGGGATGCCCGCGAGGGGCGTAAATTCCTGATGCAGGCTCTGGAATTGATTGATAGGAGCCGTGATGGAGACCGGCAACGGGGCCAGGTTCTGGTGAATATGGCCGTACTCGAAGGCACGGAACATAACTGGTCTGGGGCACGAGACTTATTCCTCGAGTCGCTACCCTTAATGGAGCCGTCAATGGGTTCGTCTCATCCTGACTTGATTCGGACCCATCCGAATCTAGCCCGAGTATTTGAGCAATTAAAACGGTGGGAGCAAGCGAGTGCGAGTGTGCGGAGAGCCCGGGAGATTACGGAATTACGCCTGGGCCCCGGCCACATGTTGATGGCGGAAATCCTGAAGACTGCGGCGTCCATCCAACGGAAGACCGGGCATGGGCGCGAAGGGCGGGAACTGAGCCGCCGGGCCTCCGCGATCGCTAAAGCGCAGCCGAAGGACTCGGGAACAGTGTCGGTTCATGTCTCGGAGTTGTCAACTGGCACCCCAAGAAAGCGGTAGGTTAGTCTAGCCGCGATTTCTCACCAGCATCGAGATCCCGCGTAAAGCACCGCTCCGGCCGCTTTTCCCGTAAACTACGAAAGTCATCCTCCCTTAGTCGAACCCGAGCCCGGCAAGCCCGTGAATTGGTAAACACCGTGATGGCCATCCCCTCAAAACAGCGGAATCGGCCACCCGCTCAGCCGCAGATCCAACGCCGCCCCTTCGCCCTCATTCAATTCCACCGCCACCCCGCCCTCCAGCCGCCTCTCCACGTCCCACCGGATCTCGGATCGGGCCACGTTAAACGCCAGCACGCGATACCGCCCCGGTGCCAAGTCCCCCATCTGAATCCGCCCGTTCGCATCGCACTCGGCCACCTGAGATCCCATCCACTCGAAGGCGACTGGATCAACCGGGATCACCACCACCGTCGCCCCGCCGCCCTTCTCCACTTGTCCGGACAAGCGAGACCGGCCCTCGCGAAACGTCACCTGAAACGGAGGAGAGCCGGGACCCACCGAAACCACCTGCCCCAGCAGCTCCTGCTCGCCCTGTTTGATTGAGGCCGCATACACCCCCGGGCGCGGCGCTTTTTGCCGTCACGCGGTACCGGCCGCGGTGTAAGTCCGGCAGCCGCATCAACCCAGCGGCATCCGGGGCACTCCGCACTGGAGCCTCCGTTGGCATATCCATCGGTCGCAGCCAAATCATCAGCTCTTTGCGCTGTTCCGCGGTGATTCCGTCCGGTAGAGTCACCCGGCCCTCCAGTGCGAACGGAGCCTCCAACCGTAACTCGAGCGGCCGTCGTTGCGGCCCTGCCACCTGCACCCCGGCGAACGCTGCCCCTTGCTTCCCGATAGCGGTTACCATCCACTCCCCCACGGCCACATTCTCGATCTGAAACCGCCCATCCTTGTCGGTCTCGGCTTCGCGCTCTGCGATCTCCTCGCCTGGCCGGGGCAAACGCTTATGCAAAACAATGCGCGCCTCCACCGGATTTCTCTCCCCGTCCACCACCCGCCCTGTCAAAGGATGCGCCGGCACTGGCCGAAGCACAAACTCAACTTCTCTCTGTGCCATCCCGGGCGTCAGTAACAGCCGTTGCGCGTGTTCCATGTCGGCCGCACCCGGGAAATAGGTGACCGGCCAAACTCTTCGCTCCCCCGCCTCGGGTGCTGCCTCTGTCATTTTGGAAACGTCCAAACCCAGTCTTCCTGCAACAATGTTCCCGTTCCCGGGCCGTGCCGGCAAAAGGTATTCGCCCGGCCCCAAGCCAAAGAACGAGAACAATCCCTTTTCCCCCGTCGCGACCATGTTCCCGCTTTCGGTCAATCCGGAGTGGAGCCCCACCATGATTCCCCGCAACGGCCGCCGCTCTTGGTCGACAACTCGTCCGCTGATCGAAATCTCCGCCACGAACTCGACGATCATCTCCTTGACGGCGCTCTCGTTGCGGATCTGAACCGGAGGTTGTCGCAGTTTAGACTGACGGAATCCCTCGCGCTTACCCGTAGCGGTATACCGTCCCACGGGTATCTTCGTCAATCGAAATCGTCCGCCCGCATCGCTCGTCGCCTCAAACTCCCTTTCCCCGGACGAGACCTTGATCTCCGCGCCCGCCACCGGAGTCCCGGTTGCCGCCATCCGTGCCACACCATCAATCACCCCGGCCAGCGCCGGCAGCGTCACAAAGAGGAACAAGACGGCTCGCATCACTCGATTATTAGCCTGCGCCGCAAACAGTGCAACCGGCCCTGAGACCCGTTAGAAACGGTAAGCTATGGAGACTCGATCCATGAACACCATCAAACGGCGGGACACCCTCAAACTCCTCGGCGCAGGCATCGCGACCCGCCCCGCACTCACCGCCGCGGCCCCCCCAAAACCCAACTTCATCGTCTGTATGTCGGACGACCACGGCTTGCTCTTTTCTGAGCCCTACGGCGCCACCGCCGTGCAGACGCCGCATCTGGCTCGCCTGGCCGCCGAAGGCTCGACCTTCACCCACGCATTCAACACCTCCCCGTCCTGCGGCCCCAGCCGCTCCTCAATGCTCACCGGCCTATGGCCAGCCCGGCACGGCGCAGAGCCGAACCACAAGCGGCCCAAGCAAGAGGTGTTAGGACTCCCGGCCGTTCTCAAAGCCTTGGGCTATGAGTTGGCCTGCTTCGGCAAAGTGGCTCACAGTGACTGGGCGAAGTTCTACAACTTCGATGTCGTCGACGGCCCAAATGTGGGTGCAACGAATACCGACGCCGTCGAGCAGTTCCTCGCCAATCGCGACAAAACGAAACCGCTCTGCCTCTTCTTCGGTTCACACTATCCCCATGTTCCCTGGGTCAAGAACAAAGACTACGATGCGGCCAAGGTCAAACTCCCGGAGACCCTGGTCGACACCCCCGAAACGCGCCGCCAGTGCACCGATTACTACACGAGCGTCACCCACACCGACGCCCTCGCCGGGAAATTCCGCGCGCTGGTAACCAAACACGTGCCCGGCGATTCCCTCTTCATTTACACGACCGATCACGGCGCGCAATTCCCGTTCGCCAAGTGGAACCTCTACGACGCCGGCATCCGCCTCCCCTTCTTTGCCGTCTGGCCAGGCAAACTCAAACCCGGCTCCACCCAGGACGCCATGATTTGTCTGCCGGATTTATTGCCGACTTTCATCGAACTAGCGGGAGGCCAAGTGCCCGCCGGTCTCGATGGCAAGTCCTTCGCCGGACTTCTACTCGGCAAAACAAAGCGGCACCGCGACCGGGTCTTCAACACCCATAGCGGCGACGGCGACTTCAATGTGTACCCGATCCGGAGTCTCCGCACGCGCCAATGGAAGTTCATCCGCAATCTGCATCCAGAGTTCCAGCACCAGACTCACGACACGCGGAACCGCCGCGGAAACGGGGTCTTATATTGGAACAGTTGGGTGGAGGAAGCCAAAACGAACCCCGGCGCGGCGGTCGTGGTGAAGCGAAGTGTCGAGCGACCGGCCGAGGAACTCTACGACCTCAAGGCGGATCCGCACGAGATGCGAAATCTGGCGGCAGATCCCAGGCAGGCCTCGCGTATGGCCTCGATGCGCGCAGAGCTGAAAGCGTGGATGAAGCAGCAGGGAGACACGGAAACCGTGTTCGGGAAGCCTCTGCTTTTAGGCGAGCCCGTGACCTTGCTGCCTCCCTTGGCTTAGTAGTCTGTCAAGGCTAATAAAACTTTCCCCACTCAAGTCGTTATTAGAAACTGCGTATTCCTCGCCGCCACGCCGTCATACCCCATTCCCGTCCGCCGGACTTTCATCGTTTTGAAACGCGTGGTCGTTACTCTGGGATTAGTCAAATTTTCCGCAAGGGTTTATCACGATGACGAAACAGTTACGCCTACTGGCGCTTTCTTGGCTATCTCTCAGCCTTCTCCTCGCCCAGACTGACGCCAACAAAGCGCAAGTCAATGGCCTCATCACCGACCCCAATGGCGCGTCCATTGCCGGTGCCACCGTCAAGATCAAGAACACCAACACCGGCCTGCAGCGCGAAGTGAAGTCCAACGACGCGGGCGAATACCGCGCTCCGCTGCTCGACCCCGGCGTCTACCAGCTCTCCGTCACCAACCCCAGCTTTGCCGAATCCAAAATCGAAGGGATCACCCTCACCGTCGGATCCGCCGCCCGCATCGACGTTCGCATGTCCATCCAAGCCACCGCCACCGTTGTCGAAGTCGGCGCGGCCCTCGTCGACGTCCAAACCACTTCCCAGACCGCCACGGTGAACAACCTCGCCATCACCAACCTTCCCATCAATGGCCGCCGCTTCCAGGATTTCGCCCTGCTCACCCCCACCGTCCAAGTAGAAAACGGCACCCGCGGCCAGATCTCCTTTGCCGGCCAGCGCGCCATTTACTCCAACATCATGCTCGACGGTGCCGACTACAACCAGCCCTTCTTCGGCGGCATCCGCGGCGGCGAACGATCCGGTTCCATCATCACCGTTCCCCAGTCGGCCATCCAGGAGTTCCAGGTCATCCCCTCCGGCTACACCGCTGAATACGGCCGCTCCACCGGCGGCGTGATGAACACCATCACCAAGTCCGGCGGCAATGATCTCCATGGCGAAGCGTTCTACCAGATCCGCCACCGCAGCCTGAGCGCCGAAAATCCCATCTTCCTCGTCAAACCCTCGGAAACGCTCCACCAATACGGCGGCGGCTTCGGTGGCCCCGTCATCAAGAACAAGCTCTTCTACTTCGGCGCCATCGAAAGCCAGAACTCAAACGTTCCCCGCCAGACCGTCTTCGCCCAGCTCGCCAGCTTCACCCCGACGGCCGATACCCGCGTCGCCTACGAATACTATAAGAGCCTCGAAAAGCCCTTCACCCAAACCAACCGGGCCACCGGCATGACCTTCAAATCTGACTATCAGATGAACAACGGCGACCGCTTGACCTTCCGCTACAATCGCTCGTTTTCAACCGAAGTCAACGCCGTCTCCGTCGGCGGCGCCGTGAACCCCTTCACGAACAGCGCCGAATCCAACGAAGGCACCGAGAAGGACGGCATCCATAACGGAACCATGCAGTACACCAAGCTCTTCTCCGCCAACATGGTCAACGACTTCCGCTTCACCGGCTCCGCCGAAGTCCGCCCCCGCCTCGCGAACACAGACTCGCCCAGCCTCGGCAATACCATCGGCACCTACGGCACCCGCAGCTTCCTCTCGACGACCCAGGACGACAAGCGCTGGCAGTTCACCGACTCCCTCTCCATTAACCGTGGCCGCCACTCGTTTAAAATCGGCGCTGACCTCAACTTCCTCTCCGCCGGCCAGTTCTTCGCCTTCAACCAGTTCGGTGCCTTTGGCTTTGCCACCAGTGACATTGCCACCCTGCTCCGCACAATGAGCGCCAACGGAACCGGCGGCGTCAACCGCTTCGATATTCCCGCCGCCACCTACGCCCGCGCCATCGGCAATGGTCTGGCCGATTTCAGCGTCAAGCAACTCGGCTTCTTCGCCCAGGACTCCTGGAACCTCAATCGCCAACTGAAGTTCGACTTCGGCTTCCGCTGGGAAGGCCAATTCAACCCGGCCGTGACTGCCAATAACGAAGCAGTTCTCCCCCTCGTCAACAACGTCAGGTTCCCCCTCGGCTCGCTCGCCAAGGTCGATTCCATCCCCAACTCGCTCAATCAGTTCATGCCCCGCTTCGGCTTCGCCTACACCCCGTTCTCGAATCCCTCCCGCCTCGTCGTCCGCGGCTTCAGCGGCCTGTTCTTCGGTGCCACGCCCATGCTCAGCTTCTCCGGCGCGGTGAATAATTTCCGTAACCCTCCCGGCGACGTTTCGCTCGCCATCGGCAACCTGCCCGGCCAGCCGACCATCTACCAGTCCTTCCGCGCCGCCGGGATCGATCTCAATACCGCCTCGCTCGATAAACTCCCCATCCTCACCATCGCGCAGCTCACGACCGCCGCCACCTTTGCCGCCGGCGGCACCGCCCGCAACCCCTTCGCCAACGCCAACGTGCTTGGCATGGCCGCCGACTTCAAAAACCCCCGCGCCTTCCAGGCCGGCATCGGCTTCGAATCGGAAGTCATGAAGGGCCTCACCTTCGGCACCCAATTGCACTACGTGAACACCGCCAACCTGCTCCGTAACCGCAATTACAATCTCGGGATCCCCACGGTAGCCGCCACGGACCTCTCCCGACGGCCCACCTTTGGCACCCGCCCGGCACCTACTTTAAACCAAATCACCATTCGCGAAAGCTCGTCCCGCAGCCTCTATCGCGCCGCCACCTTCAATAACCAGTACCGCTTGAAGCGCTTCCAGTTCCAGGCCTTCTACACCCTCGCCAGCACACACTCCGACGACGATAACGAACGCGACGCCGGTGGCTTCGTTTACGAAAATTCCTTCGATTTGAAGCAGGAATACAATTACTCCAACCTGGATATCCGCCACCAGTTCACGTCCAACGGAACGCTCAGCCTTCCCTTGGGCTTCGAAGTCAGCGGCATCTTCCGCGCCCGTTCCGGTCTGCCCCTCAACGCCGTCGTCGGTTCGGATCTCAACCGCGACGGCAACAACAACGACCGGCCCTACCTTACCGCCGGCGTCCCCACGGTACGCAACAGCTTCCGCAATCGCGGCATCGCCAACATGGACTTCCGTCTGATGAAGAACTTCAAGGTCGTTAAGGAGGGCGTGCGCGCCCAGTTTTCGGTGGAATTTTTCAACCTCTTTAACGCCGGCAACGTCATCTTCGCCGGTGGCGCCGGCATCTACGGCCCCGGCATCCTCTCGACCACCGGCCAGCCGGCTCCGATTGACGCTCGCTTCATGCGCCTGCGGCTCGCTGACGGTAGTTACGACAGGAATAACACCCAGGTGGGCAGCCCCCGCCAAGTACAGTTCGCCTTCCGCTTCTTCTTTTAGACCGAACCCGCAACCCGTTTACCGGCGCCGCTCCTTACCCGGAGCGGCGCCGGTTTCGTTTCTGGGGACAAAGCAGAGTATGATGTCCGGGATCCCTATTCCCTTTTGCTTCGACCGTGAGGATTTTTTGATGAACTGCGCCAACTGTGGCTTAGCCTTGACTCCTGGTGCGCCCGCCTGCAGTCGTTGCGGGCACCCGGCGACACCCGCTCCGAATGCTTGCCGAGGTTGTGGGATGTCGATTCCACCGGGGTATTCGCATTGCTATGCGTGCGCGAACCCGCAGCCTCAACAGCCGCAATATCCGCCACAGCAGCCGCAATATCAGCCGCCAGCCCAATTTCAGCCGCCGGCGGCGGGCACAGTTCCCTGCCCCCGATGCCGGGGCCAAGTAGTAATCGGGTCGGCGTCGTGCCCGACGTGCGGGTATGTGCCGGGGGTAGACCCGGCTCCGCAGGCGCAGTGGCCTCCACAGCCAGCGGGGCCGCGCGCGAGTGTCGCGGCGAACTTCTGGTTGCAGGTGGATAAGCATGCCAGTCTGGACAAGTTGGAAGGGTTCAGCCTGAAGGAGATGTTTTCGGAAGTGTTCCAGAAGCGGACCCAGGACGAGCTCGACGATTACTTCCAGGTGGGGACCCGGCTGACGACGCCGGAGATTACAGAAGTGCCGACGGGATGGCCGAAGCCATGGTTTTTCGGCCGGATGCTCATGTTTGTGGGGCTCTTGTACTTTGTGCAATATCTGGCGTTTCAGCAGTTCCAGAACTCGTTGATGCTGCCGGGGATGATGATTACCGGCGCGCTGGCGATGCCCTTTGCAACGGCGATTCTGTTTTTCGAGTTGAACGCGCCGAGGAATGTTTCCTTTCCGCGGGTGTTGACGCTGTTGTGCGCGGGCGGCGTATTGTCGATTTTCGTGTCGCTGATCGGCTTTGAGTTGACGTCGCTGCACCGGTACCTGGGAGCGCCGGCGGCCGGAATTGTGGAGGAGACGGGGAAGTTGATTGCGGTGGTTTTAATGGTGCGGAAGGGAGATAAGATGTACATCTTGAACGGGTGCTTGTTCGGAGCGGCGGTGGGGGCGGGGTTTGCGGCGTTTGAGAGCGCGGGCTATGCTTTCAATACGTTCTTATCGGGTTTGCCGGACAAGTCGCAGGCAGGGATTCTGTTTGCCGCGCAGGGGATGGTTAAGTCGATTATGCTGCGGGGGATGCTGGCTCCGTTTGGGCACGTAGCCTGGACCGGGATTACGGCGGGGGTGTTGTGGCGGGCGCGGGCGCACAAGAGTTCGCTGGCCGACGCCCTGACCGACGGGAAGTTTCTGCGGGCGTTTTTCATCGTGGTGTTGCTGCACACGACATGGAACTTTACGGCTGGCTTTGGGCTGTTGCTGGCGTTGCCGTTTATGGCCCTGGTTGGGGTTGTGAGTTGGTATCTGGTGTTTGGGATCGTGCAGCAGGGGTTGCGGCAGGTGAGCGGGGCGCAGACGATGACGAAGACGGGGGTGCTGCGGGCCTTTGATCCTAGTGCTATGAAGGGTGGCCGATGAGATAGGGCAATCGCATGGGATTACCGGGAACTTCGATCCAGCCGCAGTCCCAGCGGTAGTCCGGAGACTGCGGGGGGCGAACTAACTCTTCGAGTTCTTCGACGGAGTAGGTGCGGAGTTGCGAGACGAGACCATCCCAAAATATAAGCAGGGGCAGGACCGGGATCAGGTAGGTGAACACCACTTGGAACCAGGTCAGCGGCCGGACCTTGGGAGTGAGAACGAGGACGAGCACGGGGATCAGCAGAGCGAGCACGATCGCGAGTGGGGTTCGCGAGGTCGCTTCGAATATACAAAGGTGCTGGCGTTGTGCGGCGGCGTTGGACAGGATTCGGCGGGCGTCCGCCGGACGGAAATGGTGAAAGGCGGCGAACATCGTTCGAATGCCGGTTAACTCGGCGGGGACTTCGGTGGCATCGACGGGGTAGGGCCAGTATCGGATGGCTGACGTTGTGTTAGCCGGAAAATGGTATTCCCGTCCGTTGGGGTAGAGATCGGTAGGCCCCCCAGCAGCGCATCGCGTCGGGTTGAGCGAGGGGGAGGACGTAAAAGCGGCGGAGATCCTGCGGACCCAGGCCATGCCCAGTTGTGGCGATGCGGAAGGTGGAGGTGCGCTGGCAGTCGACGTTGACGGGGCACGCTTTGGCGAAGCGTTCCGGCGGTTCGAGGCAAGAAGCGGGGCCGAAGTTTTTGAAGGTGTGGGGGTTGAGGCCGAAGCGGGCGTCTTTGATTTGGAGTTCGAAGGTGGGTTGGGCCGCAAGGGCGCATGTGAATCCGAGGAGGAGAAAGGCCATCCGCATGGTGGTATCCTGACGCGGATCGAGGCCGAGGTCAATCGCTTGTTTGGGGCACGCTTGCTGGGGCGGGACGCGGCGGAGGAGACCCAAAAACACTCGGATAGAATCCAATGGCGGGCCGGCAAAGATAGCTAGGCAGACTCTCCACCAATACCGCCCCGACGCCGGCGCACGCCTGGCTTGTCGTCTGGCAGAGCCTTAGGATCCTGGAATGCCCTGGACGGGTCAACGAGTAGCAAGTCCGCCTAGCACCCGATCAGATCGGAAACAACGACTTCGTTGGCTCTAAATCGCCGCATGCGGGCGTAACGCGGGAAGGTTGGCCGTACTTCGTGATGGAGTTCGTCGACGGTCCCGCGATTCACCGATCGCGCGAGGAACCGAAGCTCGACACCAACCAGCGGGTGGCTTTGTTCGGCAGCGTGATTGATGCTTTCCGCTCCTACTGCCAGCATCTGGTAGTTCACCGCGAATTGAAGCCGAGTCATACCTTCGGAACCACGGGGGTCTCCGAATCCAAATGATCAGCGGTTGTTGTTTGAAGAGTTCATGGCACAGCGACGAAAAACGCGCGCTGGGGTCCCGATTCGTTGCATACTGTCTTCCATGGGTTCCGTGAAAATTCCGGTTGCCCACCGCGTGGGTGGGCTGCGGCCGACGGCGGTGAATACGATTCTGGCGGAGGTGCGGACGACGCCCAACCCGGTGGTTTCGTTGATGCGCGGCGAGCCGGATTTGCCGACACCGGCGCACATTGTCAAAGCGGCTGCGGATTCCCTGGCGGCGGGCCGGACTACGTATCCGGACCAGCGCGGCGAGGCGCGGTTGCGGGAGGCGGTGGCTGGGAAGTTGGAACGGGACAATAGTGTCCGCTACGATCCGGCGACGGAGATTCTA
This sequence comes from Bryobacterales bacterium, assembly GCA_038220855.1. Classification (GTDB taxonomy): domain Bacteria; phylum Acidobacteriota; class Terriglobia; order Bryobacterales; family Bryobacteraceae. The sequence goes on from JBBRIO010000031.1 coordinate 11,985, forward strand.
GTCACCACCGGAGCCACTTTTGGCATTTATGTGGCGATTACGGCGATGTTGAACGAGGGCGATGCCGTGATGCTGCCGGATCCGGTCTATGACGCTTATCTGTCGCCGCTGCGGCTTGCCGGGGCAGTGCCGGTGCCGGTTGCGGCGGAGATCGTCGACGGGCGATTTGTATTGACTGAAGAGACGTTGGAAGCGGCCTGGCGGCCGGAATGCAAAGCGCTGCTGTTGAATACGCCCTGGAATCCAGTGGGGACCGTATTCACTGGTGTGGAGTTGGCACGGATTGGCGCGTTTTGTGAACGGCGGAACCTGGCGCTGATTAGCGACGAGATTTATGAGGCGATCGTCTACGAGGGGCACAAGCATACCTCGCCGGCCGCGCTGTCGCCGGAACTGCGGGAGCGGACGGTGCTGGTGAACGCGCTATCGAAAACGTACGCAATGACGGGGTGGCGGGTTGGCTATTGCGCCGCGCCGGCGGCGTTTGTGCGCGCGATGACACTGGTTTTGCAGCAGTCGAGCCGTGGGCCGGCAATGTTTGTGCAGGATGCGGCGGCGACGGCGCTAAACGGGCCGCAGAAGTGCGTCGCGGAGATGCGGGCGGAGTACTCGAAGAGGCGGACCCGGGTGGTCCAGGCGTTGGCGGACATTCCTGGCTGCTCGGTGATGGCACCGGAGGGCGGATTCTTCGCAATGGTGGACATACGAGGGTTGGGGGTGCCTTCGGATGTGGTGCGGCGGCGGTTGTTGATGGAGTTTGGCGTGGTTGTGATTCATGGGGCGGCGTACGGTCCCTCCGGCGAGGGGACGCTGCGGGTGTCGTTTGCTTCGGGCGGCGAGACGCTGGCGACGGGGCTGGAACGGCTGCGGACTGGATTGGAATCCTATGCGAAAGGCTGAGATACCGACGCCGGCGCTCGTGGTGGATCTGGGTCTGTTTGAGGAGAATGTACGGCGAATGCAGGCGGAGGTTTCGCGGGCCGGTAAGGTTTTGCGGCCGCACGCAAAGGCGCATAAACGGGTGGAGGTTGCCCGGCGTCAAATGGAAGCGGGCGCGGTTGGAGTTTGCGTGGCGACGCTGCGAGAGATGGAAACGTTCGTTGGCGCGGGGATCGGAGTTTTGTTAACGACCCCGGTGGCGCTGGGCAAGGCGGAGCGGGTAGTGGAGTTCGCACGCGGGGCTGAGGTTGCCGTGGTCGTGGATCATTTGCGGCAGGTGCAGGCTTACGCGGCGGCGGCGGAACGGGCGGGGGTGCCGCTGACGGTGCTGGTGGATTTGGACATTGGCGATCACCGGACAGGCGTTCCATGCGATGAGCGGGCGGTGGAGTTGGCGCTGGCGGTTGACGCCGCGCCATCACTGCGATTTGACGGGTTGCAGGCGTATTCGGTATCGGGGTCGCACACGATCGGGTGGGAGGGGCGGCGGGCCCACTCGACCATGGCGATTGAGCGGGCGGTGGGCGTGCAGCGGGAGTTGCTCACGCGAGGATTGGATGCGAGGCGGTTGACGGGGGGCTCGACGGGAACGTGGGACATCGACGTGATGATTCCAGAGTTGACGGAGATGCAGGCGGGATCTTATCCGCTGATGGATGTGGCCTATGGGCGGATTGGCGGTGTGCCATTTGCAACGGCGATGCATGTTTGGGCGACGGTGATCAGTGCGTCGCAGCGGGACCGCGTGACCGTGGACGCGGGGTTCAAGGCGTTTGCGACGGACCGGCCGTTTGGACCGGAGGCGGAGGGATTACCGGGGGCGCGGTGGCAGTGGGCGGGGGACGAGCATGGGTTCGTGTTCTGCGATCCGCTGCCCTTGTTAGGAGCGCGGATCGCGTTTGTCGTGCCGCACTGCGACCCCACCGTGAATTTGCATCAGCGTGTTTATGCGTGCCGGGGCGATATGGTGGAGGAGGTGTGGGAACGATGAGCTTGGTTTCGATCGAGGTGAATGCGGAGCCCTTGCGGGCGGAGTTGGAAGCCGCGGTGACGGGCGAGGTACAGTTCGATACGGTGACGCGGGCGCTCTATTCAACCGATGCGAGTGTGTACCTGATCATGCCTGTGGGCGTGGTGGTGCCAAAGACGCGGGAGGATATTATCGCGGCCGTGCGCGTGGCGGCGAAACATCGCAGTTCGGTGACAATGCGCGGCGGTGGGACGTCGCAGGCGGGACAGGCGATCGGGACGGGGATTCAGATCGACACCTCGAAGTATTTCAACCAGCTGCTGGAGGTAAATCCGGAGGAGCGGTGGTGCCGGGTGGAACCGGGGATTGTCCTGGATGAGTTGAACGCGGAGTTGAAAGTGCATTCGATGCGCTTCGCTCCGGATATTTCGACGGCCAGCCGGGCGACGGTGGGCGGGATGATGGCAAACAATTCGTCGGGGGCACGGAGCGTCTATTACGGATTGACGATTGACCACGTGCTAGAGCAAACCGTACTATTTGCGGATGGCTCGATTCGAGTCCTCCGGCCAGTGAGCGGGGCAGAGTTGGAGCGGGAATGCGAAGGCGATTCGATTCCGGCGCAGGGGTACCGGCTGATGCGGCGGTTGGGCGTCGAGTTGGCCGAAGAAGTGGCCGAGCGGTTTCCGAAGGTGCTGCGGCGGGTGATGGGGTACAACCTGAACGAGTTCGGGGACCCGTCGCGGGTGGACCTGACGAAGCTGCTGGTAGGGTCCGAGGGGACCCTGGGCGTTGTGTTGGAAGCGAAGTTGCGGCTGGTGCCGCTGCCAAAAGTGAAATCGATATTGGCGATTCAGTTTGTGGAACTGCTGGATGCGCTGGCGGCGACTCCGTTCATTTTGGCGCATAAGCCGGCCGCCGTGGAGATCATGGACGGATTCATCCTGAGCCATTCGAAGATGAATCCGGCACTGCACAAACAGCGGCAGACTTTTATTGAGGGCGAGCCGGGGGCGTTGTTGTGCGTCGAATTTTATGGCGACCGGAGCGAGGATTTGCCGCCGCGGATGCAGGCCGTCGAACGGGATCTGCGGGGGCGGGGGTTGGGCGACCGGTTTGTGTATGCGGCTGACGCGGCGACGCAGGCGCGGATCTGGGGGTTGCGGGAAGCGTCGCTGGGATTGTCGATGTCAATGAAGGACGATAACAAGTCGCTGTCGTTTGTAGAAGACACGGCGGTGCCGCCTGAGAAGTTGCGGGACTATATCGACCGATTTTTGGGGATCGTGCGAAAGCATGAGACGACTGCGGGGATTTACGCCCATGCGTCGGTGGGTTGTCTGCATGTGCGGCCGGTGATCAACATGAAGACCGAGGCCGGGGTAAGGAAGTTCCAGGCGATCGCGGATGAGGTGGCGAAACTGGTGCTGGAGTTCGGCGGGGCGCTATCGGGCGAGCACGGGGACGGGATGGTGCGGAGTCCTTATATCCGGCAGATGTTCGGGGATCGCATCTACGAAGCATTTCGGACCATAAAGAAAACGTTTGATCCGAACGGGATATTAAATCCAGGGAAGATTGTGGATTCGCCGCCGTTAACGGCCAATCTGCGGTATGGGGCGGGGTATAACACCGTGGTCCCGGAGACGCATTTTGCGTATGACGGGTTTGCGGGTTGGGGCCACGCGGTGGAGATGTGCAGCGGGCTGGGGGCTTGCCGGAAGAAGTTGGAAGGGACGATGTGTCCCTCGTTCATGGTGACGCGGGACGAGAAACATTCCACGCGCGGGCGGGCGAATATCTTGCGACTGGCTATGGCGGGGCGGCTGGGCGAGGCGGGTCTGCATGAGGATGGGGTGAAGGAAGTACTGGACCTGTGTCTGGAATGCAGGGCGTGCAAGACGGAGTGCCCGGTGGGCGTGGATATGGGGCGATTCAAAAGCGAGTTTTTGGCGTCGCATTGGAAGCGGAAGGGCGGGCCTTCATTAGGGGCGCGGGTATTGGGGAATGCGCATAAATTGGCGCGGGTGGGGAGTTCGTTTGCGCCGTTATCGGGAATGATTGCGAATGCCGGGCCGGTGCGTTGGCTGAACGAGAAATTAATAGGAGTCGACGCGCGGCGGCCGGTGCCGCGGTGGAGCCGGAAGACGCTCCGTGGGGAGTTTGCGTGGCGGGCTGATTTTGATGTGCTGCTGTTTGGCGATACGTTCACGAACTATTACGATCCGGAAATTGGGATTGCGGCGGCGGAGTTGATGGAGCGCGGGGGAAGGAAAGTGGGGTTGGCGGCGAACGTGTGTTGCGGGAGGCCGCTGGTTTCGCAGGGGCTGCTGGACGATGCGAGGGCGCTGGCGGCGAAAAACACGGCGCTGCTGTATGAGCAGGCCGCAAAGGGCGTGCCGCTGGTGGTGTGTGAGCCGAGTTGTTTATCGGCATTGCAGGAAGATGGGCCGGATTTGCTGCGCGGCGATGAGCAGGAGCGGGCACGCGTGGTGGGGCGGTCGGCCGTGTTGTTGGAGGAGTTTTTGGGAGGATTAAAATTGACCTTCCGCGAGGGACCGAAGGAGATTGTGCTGCATGGGCATTGTCACCAGAAGTCGATGGGGCTGGCGGCGCCGGCGATGGCGCTGTTGTCACGGGTGCCGGGGGCAAAGGTAACGCAACTGGATTCGGGGTGCTGCGGGATGGCGGGTTCGTTTGGCTATGTGAATTATGAAGTGTCGAAAATGATTGGGGAGCGGCGGTTGCTGCCGGCGGCACGGGCGTTGGGCGAAGGCGCTGTACTGGTGGCGGCGGGGACCTCGTGCCGCCATCAGGTGAAGGACCTCGCGGGTGTGACAGCGCTGCATCCGGCGGTGTTGCTTCGCGGATTGGTGCGCGCGTGAACACGGGCGCGATTACTCTGGGGGCGTTGGCGTTGGCTGTGACGTTGGGTTGCGTGACGCGGCTGAACGTGGGATTGGTATCGATTGCGTTGGCGTGGGCGATTGGCGTTTATGTGGCCGGGATGCCCGTGAAGACGGTAGCGGCGGGGTTCCCGGTGGATCTGTTCTTGACGCTGGTGGGGGTATCGCTGTTGTTCAGCCAGGCGTCGGTGAATGGCACGCTGCAGCGGGTGGCGCAGAACGCGGTGCGGCTGTGCCGGGGACGTGTGGGGCTGGTGCCGGTTATGTTTTTTCTATTGGGCGCGGTGCTGGGTTCGTGCGGGCCGGGGAATATTGCAACGACGGCGTTGCTGGCGCCGGTGGCGATGGCGACGGCCCAGCGGCTGCGGATTTCGCCTTTTTTAATGGCGATCATGGTGGGAAATGGGGCGAATGCCAGTGCGCTGTCGCCGTTGGCTCCGACGGGACTGATTGCCAGCGGGCTAATGGAGAAGATTGGGCTGGCGGGGATGGAGGGATTGACCTGGTCAGCCAATCTGGGGGCGCATGCGGTGGTGGCGTTCGGGGGCTATTTTATTTTTGGCGGGCTGCGGCTGTTGCGGGAAGGCGAGGGGGCCGTGGAGGTGGAGGAGATCGTTTTGGAACGGCGGCACTGGGTGACGTTGGGGATTATAGGGATTCTGGTCGCGGCGGTGATAGTGGCCCGGGTGCAGATTGGGATGGCGGCGTTTGCAGCGGCGGTGACGCTGAGTCTGCTGCGGGTGGCGGATGAGGATGAGGCGATCCGCAAGGTGCCATGGGGCACGATTATCATGGTTTGCGGAGTGACCGTGTTGATTAGTTTGCTGGAGAAGACGAGTGGGTTGGACCTGTTCACGGGCTTCGTGGCGAGAGTGGCGACGGCGGGGACGGTGGTGCCGCTGATGGCAACGCTGGTGGGTTTGGTGTCGGCGTATGCGAGTACGTCGGGGGTGGTGCTGCCGGCGTTCTTACCGATGGTGCCGGGGCTGGTGGCGAAGTTGGGGAGCGGGACTGCTCTGGGGTTGGCGGAGACGATGAACGTGGCGGGCCATTTGGTCGATGTTTCACCACTGTCGACGATTGGGGCGTTGTGTATTGCGGCGTTGCCGGCGGGGGAGGAGAGCCGGCGGTTGTTTAATCAATTATTGGCGTGGGGGATGTCGATGACGATTGTGGGAGCGGCGATTTGCTGGGTGATGTTCGGATGAAAAGTTCCGTGATCATCGGTTCGGCTCACACTGTGGGCGCATCACTTGGGCCTGGCCGGGATACAGGTGCGGAAATAGGTCAGCCTGATCCGTCCCGCCAACCCCAAACCCTCAGCCCTTATTCGCCACAATCCCCACCCAAAGCGAGCGCCCGGGCTGCGAATGCCTTCCGCCCGAGTGCCCCGCATCACACCGGGTGCCTGGGTGGTCATGGTGCCCGTGTGCTCTTGTCTTGACATTCATGTTCCCGAATGATGGTTTCCCAGCCAGAAGAGCAACACCGGTGTTGGGCGCCGTCGAAGATCCGCAATCGTCTGGCCGTCTCCCGAATCTACTTGAAATTCTCTATCATCATCAGATCGGATCCTGAGCGGATCACCCTCGAAAACAGGAACGTCTTCCGGTCGGGAGAC
>JBBRIO010000032.1:0-17905 GCA_038220855.1 Bryobacterales bacterium
GGGGAAAGAATTTTGAGTAATTTCCCTCTGGATTTGGGGGAGGCGGCGGAGAAGGCACTGTTGCAGTTGGGGGTGCGGTGTTTAAACAAGCGGTATGTAACGGCGGTGGATGAAAACGGGGTAACGATCAAATTTAAGGACAAAGACGGACAGGATCAGATTGCCAGCAAGACCGTAATCTGGGCGGCGGGCGTGAAGGGTTCGCCCCTAGCGGCAGCCTTAGCCCAAGCGGCTGGCTTGTCGGCGGACCGGGCGGGCCGGGTGCCGGTCACCGGGAATTGCTCCTTGGCAGGCTTCCCGAACGTGTTCGCGTTAGGGGACATGGCGGCATTTGCCGGGGCTGATGGCAACATGCTTCCGGGCGTGGCCCCGGTGGCGATGCAGCAAGGGCCCTACGTAGCGAAGTTGATTTTGAATCGACTGGCCAATCGAACAACGGAGCCGTTCCAATATAAGGACAAGGGAAACTTAGCGACGATTGGCCGGCACTCGGCGATAGCGGACTTTGGCCGCTTCCACGCGACCGGTTCGATTGCGTGGATACTTTGGCTATTCATCCATCTGATGTTCCTGGTGGGGTTTCAGAATCGACTGCAGGTGATCATTCACTGGGCGTTTCAGTACATATCGTTCAACCGCAATGCTCGTCTGATCACGGCGAATGCAACTATTCCGAAGGGATATACGGCGACCTAATTAGGAAGGCTTTTTTCTTGCCTTGGGCGGCGACTTGCCCTTGAAACTTCAGTCGACCATTGACCAGGAGATTCAAAGGTTTTTCGGTAGAAAAGTCAAAGGCCAGGACATCTCCTTCTTCGAGGGCCAACAAGTCCTGTACTTTGAGAGTGGGGCCCTGCAAGCGCGCGTCGACTTGGATATGGCTGGGCTTGACAAGCCGAAGTACCCGCCGCTGATCGACGTCGGAGGCTTCCGTCCGGCGGTTAGACCATCCCTGGTCGAACTTCTGCCGTAGCATTTTGATAATGATCGACGGGATGCCGATGTTCATCATGCCGGTCGTTTCGCCGATGCGGATTTCGAGCGAGATGGCGACGACGGCTTCGTTCGGAGCCATGAACTGGAGCAGGGACGGCTCGGTTTCGTGGCTTTCAATCGAAAACGAGACATTCGTCACCTGACGCCAACTTTCGCGGAGGTCGTGGAGGATGATCCTGACGACGACTTCGACGATACTTTGTTCGATTTCGGTGATCTCTCGAGTCACCCGGCTCGACGCGGACGGTTTGCCGGAACCACCGAGGAGCATTTCGAGAATGGGGAAGACGAGGGTGGGGTTGATTTCGAGGACGCCATTACCGTCATAGGGGCGCATACCCATGGCAATAATACAACTCGGCGAAGGGAGACACTGGCTAAACTCAAGAAAAGATAGCTGCTCGACCGAGACGAGGTTCACCATCACGTAAGCGCGAAGATAGGCCGATAGACTGGAAGCGAGGCTACGGGCGAAGTTTTCGTGGAGAAGGTGGATGGACCGAAGTTGGTCTTTGGCGATGCGGTCGGGGCGGCGGAAGTCGTAGGGGAGGGCGCGACGGCCGGGGTCATCATCCTCGGTCTTGGCTTGTTCTTCGGCCAAACGGCGAAATACACCATCAATTTCGTCCTGACTCAATACCCGATCAGTGGCCGCCATATGGGTATCTATCGGAAGGCTGCAGGTTGGGGATTATGCCAGAAAAATCCGACCGGGGAGAGGTCTGGCTACAATGGGGTTATGCGATTACAGAACGAGGTCGCGATGGTTACCCTTGGGAAAATAACGTTGATTAAGATCGGATACCTCCCTTGCTAGCGGCGACTGGATTAGCCTTGATTTTCGACATGGACGGGGTGATGATCGATTCTAACCCTCTCCACTCTCTGGTTTGGCGCGAATACCTGAAGACTTTTGCCATTTCTGCCGATGAAATTGACACTAGGATGCAAGGCAAGCGAAACGATGAAATCATAAGAGAACTCTTCGGACCGAGCTTGTCGGAGGCGGAGGTCTTCGCGTATGGGGCCGGGAAAGAGGCCCTTTATCGGGCACGGATGACTCCACAGATAGAAGCGAACCTCATGCCGGGGCTGCGGCCTTTTCTCGAACGGAACCGAACGCATCGGTTGGGCGTTGGATCGAACGCTGAGCCAGCCAACTTGGCGTTGGTTTTGGATGGGGCGAAGTTGCGATCCTACTTCGGAGCGATCGTCGACGGGCATCAGGTTGCGAAGCCGAAACCGGCACCGGACATCTATCTTCGGGTGGCGGCGGAGTTAGGGACTGCGCCGGTCAACTGCGTTGTATTTGAAGACTCTGCTTCGGGAATCGCGGCCGGGCGGGCGATGGGAGCGAGGGTGGTAGGCGTTTGTCGATTCGGCCGGCAACTACAGGAGACGGAACTGACTATTCGCGATTTCAAGGACCCGGCGCTCGCGGGATGGTTGGCGACTCAGGTACCCCTCTAGGTATGCCATTTTCCGCCCTATCGATCGTCGTGGTTGCTTTTTCAATTGGATTCGCTGGAGCCTGGCTGATTCTGGGACGGCGGCGGGCGGAGCGCCACGGGCAGCTTTCGGCGTTGCATGAGTTGGCCGAACGGATACTTTCCGCCGGGACCGATACGGATGTTCTGCAACTTCTTCGCTCGCAGGGTGGTGCCGTTTTCGGGAGTTGTGAGTATCGTTTCTACAGATATCAGCGGGCGGGAAAGCAGCTCGAGCGGGTACGGACGGCGGTGGAACCGGCGACGGAGCGGATCGACCTGGATGGTGGCTCGGACGAAGCGGCAGCGCGTGCGCTGGCGCAGGGGCAGATGGAAGCGTTGCCGGAGCGTACCCTGATTCCGCTGGCCGCGGCGGGCGATCCGTTGGGGCTGATTGAGATCCGGGGGGTGTCGACGAAGCCATATGTACAAATGCTGGCGCGGCATTTGGGAGCGGTCGTAGGTGCTGCGCTGAAAGTGCAGGAGCAACGCGAGGCCAGGGACCATATGCGGCGAACCGAACAGTTAGCGATGGCGGGGCAACTGCTTTCGGCGATTGCCAACGAGTTACGGGAGCCGCTCGAAGAGATTCGCCAGCAGGCCGAACTGCTGCTCGAAAGGCAACCCGATTCTCTAACCTCGCAGGAGGTCCGAAGGATGGCGCACCGAGCGACGGAGACGGCCGATACGGTGAACCGGTTGATCGGGTTCGCGCGGACTGATCGGACGGAGGTGTCGGCGTTTGAGATTAATGCGTTGTTGCATGGACTTTTGCAGTTGCGCGATCCGGTATATAGGACCCGCGGCATCGAAGTGGCCACCCAGTTCACCCGAGAGCCGATTTACGTGGAGGGAGTCCGGGCGCAACTGGAAGAAGCGTTGTTGCAGTTACTGCTTTGCGCAGAAGAGGCAGGGCGGACGGTGAACATCCAGACGCAATCGGCGGGGGGACACGTTTTGGTATCGATCGCGTTTGGAAATGCCGAAGGGCTGGGGGAGCTGGCGTTATGCCGGAGTCTCCTGCAGGCGCACGGAGGCGAGCTGGAAACTACCACCGAAGGGTTTCGGCTTCAACTTCCCGCCACCGCGGCACCGCAAATGCGGGTGGCAACGGCGATGAAGGGAGATCGATCCGGAACTCAGCATTTAATGGTGCTGCTGATTGAACCCGACGAGGTTTCTCGTCGGAAGCTGTTGACGGCGTTGGGCGAAGAGGGGCACCGGGTGGTCCCGGTGGCGAGCGCGGAGGAGGGGCTGGACCTGATCCGGCGGATCCGGTTTGATCTGGCGTTTTGCGCGGCTCGGCTTCCCGGGTTGAAGTGGATGGATTTTTTCGAGGCGGCTCGTCCGCATTTGGGGTCGTTCGTTTTGTTGACAGAGAGCTTCGACGCGACCTTGCGGGATGCGGGGGCGCGGGTCCTTCGCAAGCCAGTGAGCGCCGAGGAATTGCAGGCGTTGCTGAACTCGTTGGCTACGGCGATTCCAGTTGCGTAAACTGTGAGTATGCGTTTCTGGTTGTTAGCGCTGTTGGCGGTGAGCGGAGTGACTGCCCAAAAGTATGACGGTCCACGACCGGAGAAGGCTGACTTGCCGTATCTTCGACATGGGTCCAAGTTAGTGCCAGTCGAAATCGGAGAGGCCAGAGAGGAGAAGCGCAAGGACGGAACCGCCTACGTCTCTCCGGGCGCAGCGTCGTCGGTACGGACGCCAATGGCGGAGCCCACTTTTCTATTTGAAGCCAAAACGCTTGAGGCGGAAAAGTTGACGTTATACAAGCTGGAAGTGAAAAACGGGGCCCGTGAAGTGTTCTTTTTCGACAACCCGAAAAAGCGCAAGGATTCGACCCGGCCGCTCCGCATTTCGGTCACCCGAGTAGCGCCTGGCATCTCCCGGCTCGAAGTGACCGAGACGCTGGTCGCGGGCGAGTATGCCTTGACGCCCGAGGGCTCGAACCAAGTCTTCTTGTTTCAAGTGATTTAGGTTAATGGATAACAAGGCGGTCGCGGTGCATCGGACAAACGCCCTCGGATTGCGACACCAAGTGAACCGAGGGGCGGAGAGTCAAGTGGATACACTCGCGCTGGGCCGGGGCTTTTCAGTGGAGAGCCCAACCTTATCGCGTCCGTGTTCGGGATCGTCTTTGGTCGCGGCTGAGAAGCCCGAAGAGGGGACGAGCACGAGAAGGTTGCAGCCGAAACCCATCCTGCCGCGGTTGCCGGCGACGCCACCCCATGCTGAGATGCAAATCGCGGCAGCGTTCGCGCCGGCCTTCCTTGCGCGTAGTCGATCGCATTCCGCGCGGCGATGCCGCGTGGAGTCCTGCGACGCGAAGGCCGCCTTGATGGTCAACTTTTGGTGAAGAGGGATTGGTAAATGCCGAGGGGGCGGTTCGCCAAGTATCGGTGTAAGGCTTTGGGAGAAGGCAGCAGGCACCTCGCAGCTTGATTCGGCAGACTTCCCTTGGCTGTTTATGGCAGGGTAATGGAAGAGGTTCCGCTGAACGTGCCGCCACCGTCATAAGTCCCGTTCCAGGTCAGGGTGTTCCCGGTGGCGTTACCAGGTAGCCGGAACAAAACCAACCCCAGACCACCAGTGCCCAAGTTTCCAAAGTTCGCAGTCACCGAAACGACGGTTGCTCCGATGGTCGCTGAAACAAGGCGCGTATTCCTGGCCGGGACCGGACCGAAATTAGCGGCGACCATTTCCACGATAATCTCACCGGTGGTCGCGTCCCGGCGGAGGCGAGAAAGCTGAAAGACCAAGACCGGGGCGAGACCGCCGATTTGGAGTGGGGCCGGCACGACATTGATCGTCACCGTGCGAGAGGTGGCGGCATAGGTGGTGGAATCGGTGGGGGTGAAGTTGACGGTAAGCGTTTGATTCAGAGCCAAAGGCAGAAGCGTCCCCGCGGGTGGACTATAGGAAAACTGGCCGGGGACGTTGGCGGTCGCATTGAGTTGCGAGTTGGAGAGCGGGGTGCCGACGATTAGTTCGGCGGGATTTGACCAGGTGATGGAGGGAACGGCAGCGAAAGCGGCGTTAATGGAAGCGGGTGCGGTGAGGTTAAAGCTGCGTGGGTTGGTGCTGCCGGTAACGGCACCGGAGAAGGTCCGGAAGACGTTGCCGACGGCTGGGGTAGCCGTAATCTGCAGAGCGCCGGCGGGGAGATAGCCGGTGGCGGGGGAGATCGAGCCGCTGCCGGTGACGGCAGTCGTGAGAAGGTAATTTGTGGCGTACGTAGCGGTGAAACTGGCAGCGGTGGAGGTAACGACGATTTGCTGGGTCTGGGCGCCACCATTGCTCCAACTCGCCCACTGGAAGCGAGTTCCATTTTCCGGAGTCGGATTGATCGCGGTGACCGTGTAGGTTCCCGGGGCGAGAACGACGACCGCGCCGCCTGTAATGGCTTGACCGTTTACGTCGAGGGGCAGCCCGGCGGGCACGGTAAGGAAGGTGATGCCTTGGCCATTCGGGGCGATGGAAAACGACTGGGGTACTTCGACGGCCGCAGCGAAGTTCGCATTGCCGGGTTGGCTAGCGAGAATAGTGCAAAGCCCGGCGGCGACGAGAGTAATTTGAACCCCCTGCACCATGCAAACGGCCGGCGTCAGGGAGGAGAAAATAACGGGAAGGCCCGATCTGGCGGTGGCGCTGACCGGCACAGGCGCGGCACCCAGAGTTCGCGGCAGCAGGGCGGCGAAGGTAATGCTCTGGGCGCCAGGAGTTACTGCAAAATTGTTCACGACGACGGGAGCGGCCGCGTAGCGCGTATCGCCAGGTTGAGTGGCCTGGAGGGAACAGGTTCCGGCTGCGAGGATGGTAACGACGCCGCCGGCGGTGCACACGGCCGGGGTGGTCGAGGCGAAGCTGACGGACAGGCCCGAAGAAGCGCTTCCGGAGACGGCAAACGGCGGAGTTCCGAAGGGAACAGCGGGCAAGGCGGCAAACGCGATGCTTTGGGCAGCGGGGGATACCGTGAAGCTTTGGACAACGGGGGCGGCCGAGGCATAGTTGACGTTACCGGCCTGAGCCGCCCGGACGGTGCAGGTGCCGCCGTTGAGGAGCGTCAGGGTGATGTTAGAGACCGTGCAGACAAGCGGGGTGGCGCTGGAAAATTCTACCGCTAAATTCGAGGTTGCCGAAGCGACCAAATTCGCGGTTGCTGCCCCGAAAACGAGATTGGGGAGAGCACCGAAGGTGATCGATTGCGGAGCGGGAGCAATGGTGAATGTCTGGCCGACCGGCGCGGCCGCGGAGTAACTTGTGTTGCCGGATTGAGTGGCTTGGACGGTGCAGAGCCCGCCAGAATTAAGCGTGAGGATAGCGGCAGACAGGGAGCAAACCGTCGGGGTTAGGCTCGTGAACGAGACGGTTAGGCCAGAGCTTACCGTCGCCGAGAGGGCGATGGGCACAGTGCTGAACGGGACCGTCGGCAAGGCGGCGAAGTTAATCGTCTGCGCGGCTAGATTGACGGTAAAGCTTTGGGTTACGGGAGGAGCGGCGGCGAAGTTACCGTTGCCGTTTTGGCTAGCCTGGACCGAGCAGATTCCGCCGGAAATGATGGCGAGGGTAGTGCCGGTGGCGGCGCAGACGGCGGGGGTGGAGGTGGCGAAGGCGACGGAAAGGCCGGAGGAGGAGGTGGCAGAGAGTGTGATGGGCGAGACGCCGAAGGTGACATTAAAGAGTGGCCCGAAGGTGATCGTTTGGGTCCCTTGGCTGATGGAGAACGACCTTTCCACGAAGTTGGCTTCGAGAAAGTTTGCGTTGCCAATTTGCGTCGCCCTAACGGAGCAAGTGCCGACAGCAAGCAAATTGAGGATACTACCGGAGACCGTGCAAACGGTGGGAGTAATCGAGGTAAAAGCGACTGTAAGCCCAGAGGTGGCAAAGGCGGAGAGCGCAACGGACCCAGAGGAGAGGGAAAGAGAGGACAGAGCCGCGAACGTGATGGTCTGGGTGGACTTTGTAATTTCAAAGGTCTGGAAGGCGGTGGCGTCCTTATAGTTGGCGTTGCTTGTCGGCTGAGCACGCAAAATGCAGGATCCGGCATTGACGAGCGTGGCGTCAAAAGCAAGAACAGTGCAGGTCTGTGGCGTATCCGACGTAAACAAGACCGGAAGGCTCGAGGTACTCGATGCAAAGAGGCGCACCGTGCCCACACTGAGGGTCTGCGAGCCGACCGGGGTAAACGTTATGGTTTGGCTAGCGGGGGCAATGGTGAAGGCCCAGATAACGTCGAGCGCGGCAGAGTAGACGGTGTTGCCCGATTGGCTGGCGCGGACCGTGCATGCGCCGGCGGCGAGGATGACGACCGTCGTCCCACTAATCGAGCAGACGTTAGTCGAGGTCGCGTTAAAGGCGACAGCAAGATTGGAGGTAGCAGTAGCCGAAAGTGAGACGGGCGCGGTGCCGAAGACTTGGCTGCTGATCGCGGCAAAGCTGATGGTTTGTGTCGCCTTGGAGACGACGAAGGTCTGGGTGACTTCAGGGGCAATGGCGTAAGTCGTGTCGCCGATTTGGCTGGCACGAAACGTGCATTGGCCCTCTGTGAGGAGAGTGGCAGCAGCGCCGGAAACGGTGCAGACGGTGGGCGTAAGGGAGATGTATGTGATCGTGAGACCGGAGGAGGCGACGACCGGCAGCGAAAGGTTCGGAGTTGCGAGAGTCTGCGTCGCGATGCTGTTAAATGGAATGCTTTGAGGGATCTTGGTGACGTTGAAACTTTGCAGAACGTCCGGGGCGGCGGTGAAGGCGCCGTTGCCGGGCTGGCTGGCCCTGAGGGAGCACTGGCCAACCGCAACGAGAGTGACCGTGGCGGCGTTGACGGTACAGACGAGCGGGGTTTGCGTGCTGAAGGCGACGAGGAGGCCGGAGGTGGCGGTGGCGGAGACGGTCAGCGACCCGGCGTTAAGGGTGCGGTCTGCGAGGCCGGCAAAGGTGATGGTCTGGTTGGCCTGGCTGACGGTGAACGTTTGGGTGACCGGGGGCGCGGCGGTGAAGTCGGCGTTGCCGGACTGGCTGGCGGTGATCGAACATTGCCCGGCAATAAGGAGCGTAACGGTCGAGTTGCTGACCGTGCAGACCGAAAGTGAGTTCGAAGCGAAGGCGACGGGGAGGCTGGAGGTGGCCGTGGCGGAGATGGTCAGGGTGCCGACGCTGAGGAGTTGGCCGCTGAGCGGAGCAAAGTTGATGGTCTGGCTGCCAGCGGAGTTCGTGAGGGAGAAGTTGGCGGGGGTGTTGATTCCGGTGACGGTGGCGGTCACCGTGTAGGGGCCGCCGGCTATTGCGTTGGAGCGGAAGACCGAGGCGGTGGCGATGCCGTTCGCGCCGGTGCTGGCGGTGGTGGTGACGGTGTTATTGCCGAAGGTGCCGCTGGGACCGGAGGCGGGGGCGGTGAAGGTGACGGTGACGCCGCTGACGGCGACGCTGTTGCTATCTCGAACGACGGCGGCGAGAGCGGTCGGGAAGTTGGTCGAAAGGGGCCCGGACTGATTGCTGCCCGAACTGACGGCGATGGTGGCCGCGACCGGGGTGATCGCGGTGGGGTCGGTGGCGGTGGTGTTGAGGGCAACGCTGCCGCCAGAGACCGTGGCTTGATTATTGACGGAGGCAGCGGCGTTCAGGCCGACGGCGACGGTGGCCGTGATGGCGGGATAGGAAGCGGCCGGAGCGAGAGGATCCTGGCGGGTGCAGGAGGCAGTGGGCACGTTACAGGTCCATCCGGTGCCGGCGAGCCCGGTGACGGTGAGGCCCGCCGGGGGAAGGTCGGTTACGGTGACGAGGCCCGCGGTGGCGGTGCCGCCGGCGTTGCGCGGGGTGATCGTATATGTACCGGATTGGCCTTGAGTAAAGTTGCCGACGTGGGTTTTCGTAATCGCCCAGAGGGCCTGCGGAGTCGTTACATCAAAAGTTACTTCGAGATAGAGGCCGCAAGAAGGAGAAGTCGTGAAGTTGTAAACGCCAATGGCGAGGCCGCCGGCGGTGGCTAAGTCAGTAGAGTTCAGGGTAACTCGGAGTTGCGTCGAATTGACAAAACTGGAGGAGCGAAAAATATTATTTACAAACACGCGGGTGGCGGCGGTAAATCCGGTACCGTTAATCAGGACGACCTGGCTCGAGGTTCCACGGACGGCGGAAGCCGGGGAGAGGCTTACGACGTCAAGCTCCGTGCTGGAGGTGTTGAAGGTCCCTTCGACAATAAATTGGTCGCGGACGAGTAGAGTCGTGGGATTGGCGGTGCCAGAAAGGTCGCCGTACCAGCGGGTGAAAAACCAGCCGTTGGCGGGGGTGACCGCGAAGGGCACGGAGATGCCGTCGGCGTAGAAACCATCGGCTACTGGAACGGTCGCGGGATTGGAGGAACAAGCGTTGTAAAGGACGGAAGAGCCGCTGTAGGAGGGGGTAAAGCTGGCCACCCAAGTGGAGGAACCGGCCGGGAGGCTGGCGATGACGGGGTTGCCGGTGGTCCAACTGTTAAAGGCGTAACGAATGTTGGTGGTTTCGGGGGTTTGGGGAGAAGTGACGGTCAGGTTGTGGGCCGATCCAGGGGTCCAGCCGTCGGTAGCGGAAAAATTCTGTGGAACGACGTGGGACGTACCATCAACGTTCACTGACACCGAAGCATTAGCGGGGCTGGCGGGTGGCGGGGGATTCGTGAAAGAGGACGCAATTTGATAGATCGTGGGGTCCGTAGTGAACTCAGCGGTGATGTTCCAGCCGGTTGAGTAGATGAGGAAGTTACGAGGGGAGAGACCTTGGGGAAAACGCTCGTTTCCTTGCCAGCGGCGGAAGCGAGAGCCGGCGCCAGGCTGGGGCGTCGCGACGAGCGTGGAATTGTGTACAGCGTAAGTCTGGCCGTTAATGGTTGTCAGAGCGGGGGCGACCTGGACGGTGCCGTTTCCAGTAGCGGATATAGTCACTTGGTTGTAACGAATGAAGCTTGCCTGATAGACGGTAACGGCCGGCAGATTGGAGGGAGAAACACGGGTACCGCTACCCGGGGTGACCGTGATGGTGTGGGTTTGTGGCAACCCATCGTTCCAATTGCCGAACTGATAAAGCGAGCCATCCGACGAAGGGCGGTTGAAATAGCCGGCCGGTACAGTGATCGTGTGCTGGGAGCCAAGTGCCCAGGTAAAGGTTTGCGGTGACTGAGAATAGGGCGTCCCATCGACCGTAATGGGGAGACCCGTTGGATGGGTGGTAATGGTGACTTGTTCTGCTGTGAAGCCGTAAAGTCGGCGGATCTGGTCGATGTCGCCAGCAGAGTATTGGGAGAACTCGCCAAACGGGATCCCCGGCGTGATCGAGTCCAGGACGAGAAGACGGTTTTTCGAGAAGCCCCGAGCCGGATAGTGCATGATCGAGGCGTAGTCGAAGAGGCCGACGTTTTGGGAATTGCGAGAGGAGCTGTAAAAGTTCCCGGCTAGAAAAGGGCGATCGACGTTGGCGGCATATAGCGTCAGCCAGGTGGCGGAGTCCGTACGTTGGTGTTCATGGTAGAGCCCGACAGCATGACCCATTTCGTGCAGCAGGACGGACAGTCCGCAGTTTGTGGTTCCGACGATGCTCTGTTTCCCGCCGATGCGACCGAGGTTCGAGGCGCAGGATTGGCTGGGGAAATCGGGCGTGAGGGCAAAATCGACGTAGTCGGCTTCCGCGACGCGGGGTACCCATTGAATCTGGCCGGCAAACGTTTGATTGAAACTGGTAACGGCATCGGCAGCAAATGTCGCATTGGTGATGACGTACGGGATCCGCACAACATTGGTAACCGGGTCGCGCGACCAAAGTCCGCCAGGATACTGGATCGCCAGGCCTTGACGTTCGGTGCCGGGCTTGCCGGAGGGGGCCGGGCGCACGGGCAGGATGTCGCTATCAAAACGGGGCGGATCGGCAGGTTCGAATTGGCTCAGAATGCCAATAAAAGTAGAAGCGACCGCGCCATCGGCGTCGACGGCGGTGAGCGTAAGGCCGGAGTAGCCCGGCGGGACGGGGACGGGCCCGGTCGAGAATTTCCCGTCGACAATGCTGACGTCGCCGCGAGAGCCGCGGCTATCCGTCCACCAAAGTCGAGCCGCCGTCGCCTCTCCGGTCAGAGAGATCGTCGGTTCGGAATTGAGTGTCAACCCGTTCCGTGGGGTGCCGTCGACGCGGAGTTTCACCGCTGCCGCCGGGAGGGCCAACAGGGTGAGGAACAGGATGGAGGAGAGGTGCCGCAAGCTACTTCAGGATACTAAGAAGTGTAAGCAATCCGCGTTAACTCTCTTCCAACCGAAGGGGTACAACCGTTTTATTTTAGGCGGTACGGAGGAAGTGTTTCAGTTCGCGCATGGCCTGTCGCGTGCGATGGGAGTTCTCGATAAAGCTGAAGCGAACGTAGCCTTCGCCGAGAGGGCCGAAACCGATGCCCGGGCTGACGGCAATCAAAGCTTTCTCCATCAACAACTTAGCGAATTCCAGCGAACCGAGGTGGCGAAATTTCTCCGGGATCGGTGCCCAGAGGAACATACTACCCTGGGGTTTTTCGCATGGCCAGCCGGCGGCGGCCATCCCTTCCAGCAAAACGTCGCGGCGTTCCTGGTACATATCGCGAATTTCGGTGGTACTTTCTTCGCACTCGCGGAGGGCGATAATGCTGGCGATCTGGATGGGCTGAAACGTTCCGTAATCGAGGTAGCTCTTGATTCGGCCAAGGGCGTGGATCATCCTTTTATTGCCGAGGCAGTATCCGACGCGCCAACCGGCCATGTTGTAGCTTTTCGACATCGAGAAAATCTCGACGGCGATGTCCTTTGCGCCGGGGACTTCGAGAATGCTAGGGGGCTTGTAGCCGTCAAAGCCAAGGTCGGCGTAGGCAAAATCGTGGACGATGAGCGACCCGTTGAGCTGGGCCATCCGGACGATCTCTTTCATAAAGTTGAGATCAACGCAAGTGGTGGTGGGATTGTGGGGGAAGCTGATGAGCAGAACTTTCGGTTTGAGGACGCCCTTAGAATAGATGTCTTCGAGGCCCTGGAGAAATGTCTCCGGATTCGGCATGGGCAGCATGCAGGCCTCGCCCTCGGCCATGATGACGCCGTATTGATGAATCGGATAGGCCGGGTTCGGCGAAACGACGACATCGCCGGGGGCGATGATGGCGAACAGAAGATGGGCGAGGGCGTCTTTGGCACCGATCGTGACGATGGCTTCGGTCTCGGGATCGAGTTCGACGCCGTAGTTGCGCTGGTAGCGCTTGACGATCTCCTGCCGTAGTTGCGGGATGCCGCGGGACATCGAGTACCGATGGTTCTTCGACTGTTGGGCGGCCTCGCAAAGTTTATCGATGACCACTTGGGGGGTCGACCCGTCCGGATTTCCCATACCGAAATCCACCACATCTTTCCCTGCTGCTCGCATTTTTGCCTTCATCTCGTTGATGACGGCGAAGACGTACGGGGGCAGCTTCGCGATGCGATAAAACTGATCGGTATCAGACATGTCAGGTATTCCTTTGTGTTTTTGGGGACGAACGGAAGAAGAGTGAGGACCGAAGAAGGAAGTAATCGCCCTTAGGCGACTACTTCCTCGGGTGCGAGTGCTTCTTTGTATTTGCACTCAGCGTTCGGACATTGGGCGAATGCCCCGGCCTTGAGGAACTTCTCGATGAGGTAAGGATTGTTACAGTCCGGGCAGGCTTTGGAGATAGGTTTGCCCCACGCCACAAAGTCGCACTCGGGATATCGGTTGCAGCCGTAAAAGGTTTTGCCTTTCTTGGAGCGACGTTCGATGATATCGCCGGTTTGACAGGTGGGGCAGTTTACGCCGACGGTCTTCTGCTTGACGTACTTACAGGTGGGGTAGTTGGAACAAGCGATGAACTCGCCGAACCGTCCGAACTTCTTCACGAGGTTCTTAGCGCAGACCGGGCAAGCTTCGTCCAGCGGGACATCGGCTTGTTTGGCGGCCTGGCCGATTTGCTTGGTGGTCTTGCAATCGGGGTAGCCGGAGCAGGCGTAGAACTGGCCGAAGCGGCCTTTCTTCAGCACCATGCCGCGACCGCAGTTCGGGCAATACTCTTCCTCGCCTTGCTCGCCCATCTCTTCAGGCTGCGCGGATGGGAGTTCGCGGGTGTTCGAGCATTCCGGGTAACCGGTACAGGCGATAAAGCTGCCGTGGCGGCCCCACTTAATCACCATCGGCTTGCCGCACTTCTCGCAGATGAAGTCAGTAGGCTTCTCCATCCGTTTGATGTCGGTCATCTGCGTGGCGGCGCGCTCGAGGTCGACGGCGAAGCGTTCGTAGAACGAACCCATGGCCGTGCGCCAGTCCACTTTTCCTTCTTCGATTTCGTCGAGTTCTTCTTCCATGCGCGCCGTATAGCGCAGGTCGAAGATATCGCCGAAAGACTCAGTTAGTAAGTCGGTGACTACCGTTCCTAACTCGGTCGGATAGAACTTCCCGCCTTCTTTCTTGACGTATTCGCGTTCCTGAATCGTCGACAGGATCGAAGCGTAAGTCGACGGCCGGCCGACCCCTTTGGCTTCGAGTTCCTTCACGAGCGTCGCTTCGTTGAAGCGGGGCGGCGGCTCAGTGAAGTGCTGCTCGGGATCGAGAGACTTTAACTTAAGCTCTTCTCCCTGCGTGACCAGCGGAAGTTTCAGCTTCAGTTCGTCATCGTCTTCGTCTTTAGCGTCCTTGCCTTCCTCGTAGACGGCCAGGAAGCCGTCAAATTTCGGAACTGACCCGGTAGCGCGGAATACGTATTCCGTTTTGGATTTGCCCTTGGCGAGAACATCAATGGTGGTTTGATCGAAGACGGCGCTGGTCATCTGGGAAGCGACAAAACGCATCCAAATCAGACGGTAAAGCTTGAGTTCGTCTTCCTGCAAGAACGGAGCGAGCGATTCGGGGGTCCGCATGGAAGCCGTCGGCCGAATCGCTTCGTGGGCGTCCTGGGCGTCCTTCTTCCCTTTATACAGATTCGGCTTCTCGGGCAGATACGGCGCGCCGTAGCGTTCGCCGACAAACTGGCGAACATCGGCCAGAGCGTCATCCGAGACGCGCACCGAATCGGTACGCATATAGGTGATCAGACCGATCGACCCTTCTTCGGCCCCTAGTTCGACGCCTTCGTAGAGGCGTTGAGCGATTATCATCGAACGCTTGACCGAGAAGCGCAGTTTGCGAGCCGCTTCCTGTTGCAGGGTCGAAGTGATAAACGGCGGTACCGGGTTACGCCGCTTCTCTTTGGTCCCAACCGATTGCACTGAGTAGGCCCGGTCGGCAAGATCCGCGACGATTTGCTGCGACCGCTCTTCGTTGTCGATGGCCTGATTCTCGCCATTGATCTTGGCGAGGCGAGCTTTGAGCACCGGCGCTTTTTTGGCGTTCAGAGCGACGTCGATCGTCCAGTATTCCTGTTTTAGGAAGGCCTGGATCTCGCGTTCGCGGTCCACGATTAAGCGCAAAGCCACCGTTTGGACGCGACCAGCCGAGAGGCCACGACGGACCTTATCCCAGAGGAGCGGGGAGATTTTGTAACCGACGAGCCGGTCGAGCACCCGCCGCGCCTGTTGGGCGTCGACGAGGTTGGTATTCACCTGCAGGGGGTTTTCGAAGGCTTTCCGCACGGCGGTGGCCGTGATTTCGTTGAACATTACCCGGAAGATTTTCGGCCCATCGGCCTTCTTCGACGCAAGTTCTTCCTGCAAATGAAAACAGATCGCTTCACCTTCCCGGTCAGGGTCGGCTGCGAGGTAGATGGAATCGACGCCCTTGGCGGCGGCGCGCAACTCTCCCATCAATTTCTTTTTGCCTTCAATGACCTCGTAGGTGGGTTCGAAGCCGCGTTCGACGTCGACGGCGAGGTCGCTTTTAGGCAGGTCTTTAATATGACCGAGCGAGGCCTTGACAATAAATTGACTGCCAAGGTATTTTCCGATGGTTTTCGCCTTCGCCGGCGATTCGACGATGACGAGAGATTTGGACATAGTGATTTTACTCAGGGGGCGCTTAGCCCAGATTACCAGACTTTGACGAAATGCTTTCCGGGCAGCTGCTTGACCAAGCCGAGGAGCTCAAGTTCAAAAAGCGCTGCGATGATCTCAGACGAGGAATAGTTTTCCAGACTATCGAGTAGTCCGTCAATGTGGGTTGGCTTCTCAATGAGTAAACTTTCGAGGATCGCTCGCCCCAACGGCGCGTTGGGACCAAGGGGCAAAAGCTGCTGGGCCAAATCTCCTTTTTGTTCCTTTTCAATGGTTTGCAGACGGAATCGTTCGTCCGGAGGGAGTTCGCTGACGATATCCTGGGCGTCCATAACGAGCTTTGCGCCCTGTCGAATTAAAAGATTTGGAGCCCAACTTAATTTCGAAGTAATGTTTCCAGGGACAGCAAAAACGTCTCGGCCTTGGTCCATCGCCAGGCGAGCAGTGATGGCAGATCCGCTGTACTGAGCGCCCTCGACGACCAGCACACCGGAGCTCATCCCGCTGACGATTCGGTTCCGGATCGGAAAATTCTGAGGGAAGGCCGGAGCGCCCATCGGGAATTCGCTGACCATCAAGCCCCTGCCGGCAATCTCGTCGTAAAGCTTTCGATTCTCCGAAGGGTAGACCATGTCGACGCCGCAGCCGAAAACAGCGATGGTCTTGCCGCCAGCCCGGAGGGCTCCCTGGTGAGCGGCGGTGTCGATGCCGCGAGCCATTCCGCTGATGATTCCGACGCCGAGAGTGGCGAGATCTCCGCTCAGCTTCTCGGCTACAGCCATGCCATAGGGCGTGGGCTTGCGGGTGCCCACCACGGCCACGCTGATCGAAGCCAGCAGTGCTAGGTCACCGCGACAGAACAGAAGCGTCGGCGGATCGAGAATGCCACGGAGCTTTTCCGGGTAAACGGGGTCGGTGACCGGGACCAGGGTGGTGCCGGTGGCTTTGATCCGATCCTGCTGCGTGGCGGCGTCTTCAAAAGTGCAGCCGGAGTTGATGGCGCGGGAAACTCCGGGAGAGAGCCCAGCGGCCTCCAGTTCGCTTACCGAAGCGCGAAATAGCGCCATGGGCGTGCGAAAGCGTTCGAGCAGCGTGACGGCCTTCCGAGTGCCCAAACCGGGAACCAGGCGAAGAGCAAGCCAGTGGAGAAGTTCATCTTCAGAAAGGCGGGGGATTGAAAGCGCGGCAGAGGCTGACATAGAAAGGGGGTGGGTGGTGACTCTCGGAATTCTCAAGCAATTGCGATACGCTGGGATTAATGAAACAGCAAGGCACGTTCGATGATGCAAATTTGATTCTACGGTTGTACGAGATCCGGCGCGAAGAGCGCCTGCGGACAGCTCGTCGTTGGTTTGCGCAGAACTGCGGACCGGCGACGGTGGCCGAATATCGGGCGATGTGCTTGCCGGGGACCGACGCTGATGAGTTTGTGCGAATGGTAGTGAGCTACTACGAGATGGTGGCAAGTTTTGTGACTCAGGGCATTCTCAACGCGGAGCTGTACTTCGCCGCCGGCGGCGAACTGGGGATGGTTTATTCTCGGATGGAACCGATTTTGGCCGAGCTGCGGCAGGTAACCGGGCACCCGGGAATGTACAAGAATCTTGAAACGGTCGGCCTGCAATACGGAGCCTATCTGGAGTTGCAAGCGCCTGGAAACTGGGAAGGCTTTAAGAAACGAACGCGCGGCATGATTGTGGCCAAGTAGCCGAGCACATGCGGCGAGATCCTGACTATTTCGGCGAGGAAGAGCTTGATTTGGTATACATCGCCAAACGGCTCCGCGACGCCAAGGCGATCGAAGAGCGGTTTACGGCGACCGGGGTGGACTATCTGGTCGAGCCAGACGAGTACCGGGGCGGCTTTCTATTCCAGACCGTGCGAACGGGCGCGTTCTTCTACGTGCTGGGCACGGCGGGGGACGCTACGCGAGCGGTGCTGACCGAGATGGGTTATAAGCCGCAGCCGCTCGAAAGCGAGCCCGCCTAAGCGGGCCGCCAGTTGTTGAGTTGGCGCTCGAGTTCGGCCATCCAGGCGGGAGCTTGACCGGCTAGATTGTGTTGTTCCAAGGGGTCGCGGCGGAGGTCGTAAAACTCGCGGTGGCCGGTTTGATCGTAGATACTGAGTTTGGCGTCGCGGGTGCGGATGGTGCGGATGGGATTCACCCATTTCTGCTTTGCGTAGTACTCGGCACAAACTGAGTTCCGCTGGAGCGGCTGAAGGAACGACTCGCCGTCAGTTGCGGTGGGCCACTTCAGACCGGCGGCGGCGGCGAGCGTGGGAGAGACGTCGGCCGAGTTGCCGTTGCTTCTTCCTTATGCTTGGCCTACGTGATAGGAGTGGGGCTTCCTTTTATTATATATGGCGCCGGGCATCCAATTTCCAGTTTATTTATAACCGGAGTTTTTCTGACCTTAGTTTTTGTATCGCTTGCTTTTTTTGCATCGGTGT